>JANMNK010000234.1:0-26525 GCA_031373875.1 Pirellulaceae bacterium
ATCGATTCCATTGGTCAATTAGCTCAAACTGCCCTTGTTGTTCCGCAGCCAAAACATCGGGTAGTCGACGACCGTAAGGTAACGGGTTGGCCGGATCCAGGGACAATTCGACCCCGCCATGTTTGGGCCCAAGATAGTTTGCGTCAAAGTTTCGTTTTACGCGCATATCCGTATACTGGCCGAGGAACACAAACTGTGGCAGATTCTCGTTGATGGATCCGAGGCCGTACGAAATCCAAGAACCGATACACGGCTGTTGCTCGTCGAGCGAATGTCGGCCATTTTGAAACTGGAATTCGGCGTTGTGGTCGTTATCGGTTGTGTACATCGAACGAACAATACACAAATCGTCGGCAACGCCGCCAAGATTCGGTAGCCAGTCGCTGACGTCGATCCCATTTTGGCCATATTTCCGAAATCCAATTTGAAGTGGCATGATCTTGGAGACCACTTCGCGATCAAACCCGACAACGGACCGCGATCGCTCGAGGTAAATCGGGAGCTTTTGCGGGTTAGGCAAATTCGTTTCGTCAAACGTCTTGCCCGCGAACTTATTGAGTAGCGGTTTGGGATCAAACGTTTCGAGATGGCTGACACCGCCGGAAAGAAAAATCCAAATGACGTTCTTGGCTCTTGGCGGAATCATCGACTTGTCGCTCGCCTGCCCAGCAATCTGATCAGCGCGTGCAATACCATCGAAATCCAGCAACGATCCCAGGGCCAGCCCGCCAAATCCCATGCCAAGTTCGCTGAGGAACCCACGGCGACTCACACGGCCACAGAAACTTTTTTGATGTTGGTTCATAGGCTGGGGTTCCGCTTAACGCACGGTTACAAAGTCGTTGTGGCTGAACAAACTGATCGCCAAGTTTTCTCTGGCTCGCTGGGCAATGTCTTGCGAAGCCGGAACGACGTCTTTGCTGCTTGGCAACGACCGTTGATCGGCGTTAGTCAGCTCAAGCAAGTGACGTTGATTTTCAAGGAATCGCAATGAGGCATACTGTTCTTTCCCGTTGGCTGGTCTACACAACACTCGCTCAAATACCCATTGCACATATTGCTCGTCCTTTAAAGGGACACCAGGAGACGCGGATGAATGATCTTCAGCGATCTTGGCCGCAAGTTTACGACCGTAGTTTACCAACAGCTCGCTATTGGTCATTGCGAGTGCTTGTTGAGGAAGCACGGTGCTTGTACGACGGTAACACTCGCACACATTCGGGCCATCGAAGGTATCGATGAATTGCATTTTCGATTCACCGTGGATGGTAAAGTACATACTGCGTCGCGGTGACGTCATCCACTCCCGGTTGTCGAGCTCCGGACCGCCCAATTTTTTGTCCAGCGAACCTGAGCAAGCCAGAACACTGTCGCGAACGACTTCGGCCTCCATCCTTCTCAAGGGAAATCGCCAGTAATACTGGTTATCGCGATCGATAGCGAAATTGGGATGGTCGGCGCTCTGCGGATTGGATGTTCGGCGGTACGCTTGGCTGGTAAGGATCAAACGATGGATGTGTTTCATGCTCCAATTGTTTTCCATCAGGTCAACGGCCAAGGTATCAAGCAATTCCGGATTCAGCGGAGCGCGACCTTGAATTCCAAAATTGTCGGTTGTTTCCACCAAAGCTTGACCAAAATGGCGAAGCCAAATGTGATTGATCGCCACGCGTGCGGTCAACGGATTTTTTCGATCGGTAATCCAGCGGGCTAATGCGAGACGGCGACCCGTGCTCGTTGGCGGATAACTTGGCTATAAAGGCGTATAGGTCGCTTCGACAGTATTCAGAGCAGTGCGAGCGTTATCCGACGCGGTTCGTGCGCTAAAAAAAGCTTGCTGATGTTTGGTAATTTCTTGTTTTACCGCTTCCAATTTATCGGCCGCAGCAACCGCAGCGAGCTGTTCGGCGACCGCGAGGGCTCGTTCGTCAACCAGAATTTCACGTTGCGCGATTTGAAATGCCCACTGTTTTTCGGCGAGGTGGGCAACCCGCGCCATCGCTTCTGGTTCGCCCAAGCCTTTGTATCGAGCGTCGTCCGCTGCTATTCGGCAGCGCATGGACTGAAGCTTTGACTGACTCGCCGCGAGCGACGCTGAGGCTAGTTGAACGTCGAGTTTCAGGATGAAAAGGGACTTCTCGAATTGCAGAAGTGAATCAGCCGAAGGACGATTGGCTGCCGTGACAGGTTGGGTTGCTCGCTCGGGATCTTCGTCGAACTTGAGCGTCGCAGCGGACAGTGCCAAGTTCGCTTCGTCGAGTAACTTTTTGCTCCTGTAGATTTCTGCTTCCGCTAACGCGATTTCATCACTTCGCACAAAGTCCTTAAGCCCAGGATAGGAAGCTTCGGCTGGCAATTGAATTGCGTTGACTCCAAACGTCTCGCCTCGCAGCGATTGAGGAGGGCTGGGTTCCATCGCGTCCTTGCCTTCGATGCGATTGCGAGCGTCCCCGCCACGGTACATGAAAGTTTTGGCATCCAGCTTTTCGTCGAACACGCGGATCGCACCCGTCGCAATGGGACCATACGACTCAGCGTAAACATACTTCTTAAACGGTCCTGGATCAGCCAAACCAGTAACTCGATCGTGCCGCAATTCTAATGGCTCAAAGAATGCTCGAAAGCGAAAATAATCTTCGTGCGTGATCGGATCATATTTGTGATCGTGGCAATGAGCGCAGTTGAGGGTCAGACCGAGAAAGGCCTTGCCCGTGTGCTCGACGTTGTCCTTCATCCAAGTTTCATAGTTCCACTTGTACCAGTTCCGGACCAAGAATCCGGTGGCTACGATGTTCGCGTCGTCGGTCGGACAGAGCTCGTCGGCCGCGAGCATTTCCGTGACCATGCGATCGTAACCTTTGTCTTCGTTCAGTGACCGAACGATCCAGTCGCGCCATCGCCAAATCTGCGGATACGAGTTCATCACATCGGGTACTGCCCTGCGACCGTACCAATCGGAGTATCGCCAAACATCCATCCAATGCCGACCCCATCGCTCGCCATACTCAGGCTGATTGAGAAGGTGATCGACAAGTTTTTCATAAGCATCTGGCGAGTTATCACTCAAGAAACTATGGACTTGCTCTGGTGTGGGTGGTAACCCTAATAGATCGATGTAAAGCCGACGAACCAGCGTCCGACGGTCGGCTTGAGCTAATGGATTGAGTCCAAGCAAGCTTTGCTTGTTACCTAAAATTTGATCGATGACATTGTGCGAAGTATTCGCATCGCTCGAAACCGATTCAAATCGTTTTGGTTGCTGAAACGCCCAGTGTTGCAAGGGATCTTGCTGGGGCTTCTCGTCAAGTGGCGCTACCGCACCGGAATCGATCCACGCTTCAAGCTTGCCGATCTCGTCGTCTGTTAATGGCTTGCCTTCCGGCGGCATACGAAGGCTCAAATCCGCTTGGCGAACTTTCTCCATTAATAGGCTCGATCGCGCCGCTCCAACTTCAATCGCCGGGCCGCTATCGCCCCCCTCCAGCATGCTCGCAACAGTATCAAGTCGTAAACCTGCTTCCTGTTTCAATGCACCGTGACACGCAAAACATCTAGCTGCCAGGGTGGATTTCACATCGCTCTCGTAGTTGACCGCCTGCGGCTCGTCATTAGCCAGTGCAGTGCGAGATAGACACGAAAGCCCGATCAACACGAGAGTCGTTGCAATTCGTAGAATCTGTTTGCGGAATGCCATCGACATTGCAGGAGCCAAAAATAATCGAGCAGTCAAAGGTGGGAATGAAAAATTCGCGACGCTCAAAAAAATGATTGTTTTGAGCGTTTAGTATACAACCGTGGTTTTGGTAGGCAAACTTGAGTTTACTCGAAACATGGACCAAGGTTACGTTGAACACAGATATTTTTAGCTTTGGGGAAGCTTTCATATCGCCGCAAAGTAACAGAGGAAGTACTTCTATTCGTGGACGCGTCCTCCAATCATCAGCGCGAATCCACATCGCTGCACGCTTGCCAATGTCAATCGCCCATCAGTTGACGGAACAGCCTGTGTTTAAGCTGTTATGGTGACGCGAGAATGCCGTGCCGCTAATAACGTTTCGCCCAAGAGGAATAGGATGGCCGCAAAGAGGAGCCAACGCCAAAGCTGTTGTGAGCTTTCCAATTCTTCGACCTGCTTTTGCCGTTGTTGTTTTTCAAGCTCAGTATGCGCGATGCTCTGTGACAGCGATACGCCAAGCTGTTCCAAGCGACCGGTGTCCAATGGCTTCGTGTTGCTTTCTTGAGGATCTAGATTCACGGCGAATTGGCCGGGGCCATCGGCGGATTGGAAATCGTACAAGCCCGGAACCTCGGCGCGGAACTTGCCTTCCATCATCTGCGGTGAATCGACGTCCTTTTCAGCCATAACGAATGGCTTGACGATTGCATCCGCTGGCAATGTCATTTCAGTACCGCAAACTACCGACTCGCGCCATGGCTGTTCGGGATTGGCCAAGCCAAACATTCCCATCATGATCGGGATGAATTTGCTCGACATCGCAAATTGGCTTTCTTCTGGCTGCCAACCGGCGCAAAGTAACCAAATTCTTCCCTGCCCCACCGAGCACTCGAGCAGCGCACAGGAATCGTCGTCGAATGATGCAATTTTTCTCCAAACGCTCGCGTCCGAGATGGTGACTTTCCGATGTCGCCAAAATCGTACTTTGGTGAAGTCGTTGTACTTTGGATCAGCGAGTTCCACAAACAACGGATGCGCAAAGTCAACGCGGCTCAACATCGAGTAGTCTTTCACCTGAGCTTCGCCGATCGTAGCGGAATTCTCGCCCGTGAGCTTGCCAAGTTTTTCCGCAATTTGTTGGCCGTGGTCGTCGGCTGAAATGCGTCGGTCCAGAATCCACAGCACGTGCGTTCCTCGCGCGACTGCTTGGCCAAGTCCCTCTACGTCGTCTGGCCCTTTGTCGCTAACCACGATCAAGGGAGCTTCGACCCTCGCAGGCCACGCGGCTTTTTCTGCCCTGGTTCGATTGACAAAGGTGACTTTGCGGCGGTCGTTATCCAGCGGCAATTTTTCTAAGAAGTAACTTGGCCTGGTGGTTTTATCCACTTGATGCTCATCGCTTACAAAGATCAACTGCTGTTGTCGAGGTTTGGTTGCGGCAATGAACTGGCGGTTATCGAAGGATTGATCGTCTCCCATCAAGGTCAATTGGACAGCACCGGCAGGCGGCGAAGCGACTCGAACTGTTTTCGATTGGCCAGGTGAAACGTTGACCGGGATGGGCTGCCCCAGCGATTGGTCTTTGTCGTCGCGCCACTCTAATTGCAATTGGTCATTGGCGCTCTGTTGTTCGTTTTCAACCAGTACGCGGTTGGTGGCTTGAGATTCTTGCTCGCCAGATGGATTTGTGAAGGACTGAAAATGAGCGTTTGATTTCTTTTCTACAGAGACTGAACGCAAGTCGACGGTGACACTCTTGGGCCACTGGAACCTTTCGAGCTGTTGTAAATCAGCGCCCGATTGCATGTCGGAAACGAGAAGGATTTCGATACGTGTCGGAACTTGTTCGTCCGAATCCGAATCGCTTGCTGCAACCGAATCGGCTACGGTGGTCAACGCATTTCCGAGATTGGTAGATAACCAAGTAGGCTGCAGATTGGATATCGCCGAATTCAGTTGCGGTATCCGTTGATCTACGGGCATTTGCAGAACTGAATCGAGCGACAAAATAGGCGTAGCACGATCGTCGAAGGTGTATAACGCTGTCACGTCCGACGGCCCAGATTGCTTGATAATTTTTTCGACGTGCGCGAGAGCTTGTTGCCAAAGATTCTCGCGCCGCATGCTGGCGCTGATGTCAAGCAAGATGACGCGGTAACGAGCCGGCATCGAATTGCCCGTTTCATCGTTGTTTCGCAAGAAGGGCCGGGCGAAAGCCCAAGCTAGCAGTGCCAAAACGGTTCCCCGCAGGATCAAGAGCAACAAATCGTCGATCTTAGAACGACGAACCAAACGCGGCGGCGACGGCGACAAGAACATCAAGGAGCTGAAACGAATCTGCCCTTTAGGCTGCCGTCGGATCATATGAAATAGGATAGGCAGCGCGATGCCCAACCCAGCTAACAAATACAGCGGTGTTAAGAAACTCATTCAGACCTCGTTCTGTTCCAGTGCCCGAATTGTATCTTGCCAACTAGTTCGCTGCTATCAGTTGCTGCACCACTACGATAATTGATGATTTTGGCGGCATAGTTTTTCGTCATTGTTCGGGCTGCGGTCACTTTTGGCTGTCGCGCAAGTCCATGACAGAGTAAACCGTGGTGGCAAGCAAACGTTGAATCCGTTCCGGCGAGTTCTTGCGCGATCGGCAAACCGACCTATTTGAACAGCTTAGCGCATTCGATGGTGATCCGGCAATTTTGATCATTTCCCAGATCGAGCTCGAACCGACTATTTTCCGTATAAAATCCTGATGTGCCACCTGCAACGTGTTCGATGGTTTTGGCTTCCGGATCAATGATCAGATAGTGCGGCACTGCATTTTCCGTGTACAAGGCGCGCTTCACTACTAGGTCGCGCCCTTTTGTAGATTCAGAAAGCACTTCGGCAACCAATGCAGGAGCTCTCTCTAAATGGTATTTTGGTTGCTCCCCGCAAACGACCATCAAATCGGGTCGGACGATGGTATCCTGACTGATAATCCAATCCAGGCAAGTGTAAACTTCGCATTGACATTCTCCCGCTCGAGGTTGCATTTGAATTTCATACGACAGCCGTGAAATAATTCGCTGGTGAGGTCCGAATGGGGAAGGAGTCATAGCAATCGGCAGACCATCGATCAACTCCCAGCGGCCTTCCCACATACGATAATCGTCAATCGTGTAATGAGGGACATATCTTGGAGCTTCGCTCATTTCTGCAGTCCTACTTAGTAATGCTGAAGTTGCTATCCAACATCCTTAGTATAGGTGAAGATCCCCTCGAAGGAAAAGTGTCGATGTAGCTGCCTAAGCAGATTTCAAAACTCCGGGCAGGGTTTGTGTGCTGTCCGCAAACTTTTCTACCGGTGTGCCGAATGCGTCAAGCATGGCGACGTAGAGGTTTGCAAGGGGCGTGTCTTTGTCAAATTGCAAATGCTGCCCCACATCCAACCGACCGCCCGCGCGACCAGCAAGGATGATCGGCAAGTTGTGCGGACTGTGGGCATTGCCATCACTTAGATCGGACCCGAAGAGGATCATGGAATTGTCTAGCAAACTCGATTCGCCTTCGAAACATTCTCGCAGTCGACCCAAGAAATATGCCAATTGTTCAACGTGCCATTGTCCGATCCGTTGGTACTGCGCCAATTTTTCTTCTTTGTTCTCATGATGGCTGAGCGAATGGAACCCGTCGCTGACACCATCGAGAAACGAGAAGTTGATATTGCTGACCGAGTTGCCCATCATGAATGTACTGATACGCGTGATGTCCGCTTGGAAAGCGAGCACCATCAAATCCAACATCAGCCGAACATGTTCTGCGTGCTTTTCGGGTATCATCTCAGGTGGTTTTTCTATTTGGTCGATCGAAGCCAGAGGTTGCCATATTTGACCATCCGTATTTTGCAAACGCTCGATCCGTTGCTCGACCGAACGCACTCCGTCCAAGTATTCGTCGATGCGACGACGATCATTCGCACCAAGATCGGACTGCAGCCGTTTGGCGTCTTCTAATACCAAATCCAGCAGTTTGCGATCGGCCGCCGCGTCTTGCCCATGAGGCTGCGTCGCTCGCAGCAGGCGTTCATAGACCAGTCGCGGATGAATTTCCTTGGCAAGCGGTTTAGTTGGACCACGCCAACTGATGTGAGCGCCGTACACTCGCGTGTAACCAACCACGCCGTCTACTCCGGTCGGCACAGGCTCTACGCCAAGTTCGAGCGATGGAATCGGCGTTTGATTTCCAACGCGAGTCGCCGCAACTTGATCCATCGACACACCATTGCAATTCAGATCGACGCCCGTGGTCTTATTGATGGTTGTGCTGGTTAGCAAGCCTGCCGTCTTGACGTAATGGCCGTCGCCCGGCTGACTGGCTCGATTCCAAAGATTGGAACAAACCAAAGTTTGATCGCGAAACGAATCGATTGGTTTGAGAATTTCTGAGAACTGAAAATCGCGTCCTGTTCCTTCGGGCACCCATTTGCCGGGACGAACCCCGTTGGGCATAAACAAAACAGCCATCCTCACGGGGCTGGGCGTCGCGACGGCGGATTCTGCAGCAGCGGTCAAAGTCGATCGCATTGCTTCGAGCCATGGCAACGCGAGCATGGCGCCCGCGCCTCGCAATACATGGCGTCGCGAGATAGAGATGGAGTTCATACGCTTAGTCCTCTTTCCAACCACGGCACCGAAACGGCACGCTGCGAACAATTTCGATGATCAACTTCTGGCTGCGATATTCGTCGTTTCGAACCGATTCGACTATTCGGTCAATCTCTCCATGATCGCTATCGACCAGGGATCTTCCAAGAGCAAAAGCCATCATGCGGGTCACGATTGATCGAATCACTTGATCTTTGCGTTCCATTAAGATCTTTTTTAGCTCTTTCGGGCCGTCGAACGTTTCCCCCGTGGGTAATTGCCCCGAAGCGTCAATTGGCTGGCCATTATCTTTTTCTCGAAATCGTCCGATCGCATCCAAACTCTCTAGACCAAATCCCAACGGATCGAGGAGATCATGGCAGGCAGCGCAAGCCGCGTCGCTTCGATGAATCTCGAGACGCTGCCGCAGCGTTTTGCCTTGACTGACTTCGGGTTTGTCATCCAACGATGGAACATTCGGCGGAGGAGGTGGCGGGGGGGAATTGAGCAGTTTTTCAAGGACCCATTTGCCTCGCAGCACCGGACTGGTTCGCGTCGCGTAGGACGAAGTCGCCAAGACCCCGCCCATCGTGATGAGTCCGCCGCGCAGATGGCCATCGGGCAAGTCCACTTGTTTCAGATTTTGGTTGAGGTCGATCCCTTTCCTGGGAATCTCATACAGTCGTACCGTGTATTCGTTGACGAACACGTAGTTGCAATCGATCAATTCCAACAAGCTGCGATTTTCCTTTAAGATCAACTGCATGAGTCGAATAGGCTCGGTGCGAAACGCTTCGGCGAGTTCGTCGTTCATCTCAGGAAAAATCTTGGCGTCCATTTTGTGGCTTCGCCCTAGGTCGCGAGTCCCTAGCCACTGTCCCACGAAACTGTCCAGCATGGTTGCCAAACGTTCGTCGTCGAGCATGCGCCGAACTTGGCCTTCGAGAATCTCGGGTTCGTGAAGCTTGCCTTCGTCGGCCAGTCTTCGCAGTTCACCGTCCGGCATGCAGTCCCACAAAAAATAGGACAAACGAACCGCCAACTCATGATCGTTGAGCGGCTCAATTGTTGGCTTGGCCGCCGCTGATTCTGACAAGAACAGGAAGTTTGGCGAAATGAGGCACGCTTGCATCGCGTACCAAATCGAATCGTCCATCGGCAGTCCACGGTCCTGGCGTGCGTGTTTGTACAAGTTGACCAATTGGTCGACTTCTTCGTCTCGAACGGGTCGCCGATATGCACGATTTGCAAATTTCCGAAGCGACTGCGAGGCGGCTTGATCTTCGGTAAGTTCAGCAGTTGGCTGGACCAGCAAGATGCGGCGCGAGGATTCATTCTTTGCCGCATACTGTAATGCGTCTTTGGCGGCTTCCATGTACTTTTCGAGATGCACAGGTGACAGGAAAAGCGTTTCGGCAGCGTTGTCGAAACCTTCTCCGCCTGCGCCGTCAGCCGGCAGGGCATAGCCTGCTTCGTAATGAACGGCCAGCAAATCACGAATCGTATTGTTGTATTGCGATCGATTGAGTCGCCGCAATCGAACTGGACCGGGCTGCGGTCCCTTGGCGGCAGCAACCGCTCGAAGGACTTGCGGGATATATTCTGCCAACCATTTACGATCTTCAATCGTCAGCGGCTGGGCATCTTTCGGGGGCATCTGACCATTCAAGACTCGCGATTGAATCTTATCCCATACCGATCGGTTTTCGGCAATCGACTGTTCAGAAGCAACATGCTCAAGACTCAAACCCCCATCCGGCTCTGTCCCACTGTGGCAGTCGACACAATGAGATTTAAGCAATCCCATCATTCGAGCGAATTGCTCGGAGTCCTGGGATTGCGCTGATGCGACGCTACTGAAACTGATTCCCATCAGCAGGATCGCTTTCTTGGCAGTCTCGTTTATTGCTAAAAACAAGTTCAACGTGGCCTCGCTGGGCGAAAAAATAAACGGGTTTGGGTATCATACGTCGGTGGACAATGGAATCGAATTGCAAACAATCGAGCCGACTTCCTCTACCTTATACCCAAGTTTACTTTCGGAGTATTCACGATGTTGCGAAATTGGATTGGACGGATGGTCGCGGGGGTGGTATTGGGGGGGTTGATGATGAGCATGGTTCAGGCTCAGGCTCCTTCCAAAGATAAGGAGGATCTGGTGCAACCAAATTTGGGTAAGTACGCCACGGTACCGTTGACTTGTGATTTAACCGATTTGTCGGATGCTGAGAAAAACATGTTGCCCTTGCTGATCCGGGCAGGCGAGCAGATGGATGCCATTTATTGGATGGAATCTTACGGAGATCGCGATAAATTGCTGGGTTCGATTTCGGACGCGAATGCCAAGCAATACGCGGTAATCAACTACGGTCCATGGGATCGATTGGACGATTTCAAACCGTTTATCGCTGGCGTCGGCAAAAGGCCTGCCGGCGCGACTTATTATCCAACGGATATGACCAAAGAAGAATTTGAGAAAGCTTGCCGCGACAATCCGAGCGAAGCAGAACAATTACGGTCTTTGTATACGGTCGTCCGACGCAACAATGGTCAATTGCAAACGATTCCGTTCCATGTTGCTTTTGCCGAACCGACGATGCAAGCGGTTCGATTGCTGCAAGAGTCGGCTCAACTGGCTCCGCAAGCATCGCTGAAGAAATACTTGCTGTCGCGAGCCGAAGCGCTTCGGACCGATAAGTATTTTGATAGCGATATCGCATGGATGGAGATGAAAGACAATCGGCTGGATATCGTCATCGGTCCGATCGAGACATACGAAGATCAATTATTCGGATACAAGGCTTCTCACGAATGCTACGTACTCGTCAAAGACCTCGATTGGAGCAAACGGCTGAATCGTTATCTCACGCTCCTTCCCCAGTTGCAGCGGGACTTGCCGGTCGGACCGAAATACAAACAAGAAGAACCGGGATTGGAATCCGACCTCTACGTTTACGACGTCGTTTACTACGCGGGCGATTGCAATGCCGGTTCGAAAACGATTGCGATCAATCTGCCAAACGACGAGCAAGTCCAACTGAAAAAGGGAACCCGTCGACTGCAATTGAAGAATGCTATGCAGGCCAAATTTGACAAGATCCTAGTGCCCGTCGCCGACGCGATCATTGTGCCCGAGCAGAGGAAGCATATCACGTTCGACGCTTTTTTTGCGAATACTATGTTCCATGAAGTCGCACATGGCTTGGGAATCAAATTCACGGTCGGCAAGAAAGAACGCGTTCGCGAAGTGTTGCGCGACGCCTACAGCTCGCTCGAAGAAGGCAAAGCCGACGTGCTTGGACTGTATATGGTCACACATCTGATCGATTCGGGGGAACTCAAGGACGTAGATGTGATGGATTACTACGTTACATTCTTGGCAGGGATATTTCGGTCGGTTCGATTTGGTGCTGCGAGTGCTCACGGCAAAGCCAACATGGTCCGATTCAATTACTTTCAGGAGCGTGGCGCGTTCACTCGAGGTGCCGACGGTCGGTACCGAGTCATTCCCGAAAAGATGAAAGAATGTGTAGAAAGCTTGTCGCGGCGAATTCTCGAACTGCAAGGTAATGGCAGCTACGACGCTTCGCAAGAATTCTTGACAGAGTACGCCGCGATCAAGCCTGATTTGCAATCCGACTTAGATCGACTTGGTCAATTGGGCATCCCGGTTGATGTCGTATTCGAGCAAGGGACAAAGGTGCTCGGATTGTAGATGCCGTTACTCCAGTCCGTTCACACCTGCGGGTGGGATGAGAGTTCCGCCGACGGAACCAAGGCGGCGTCGGCTGATAAATCGGGGTTCGATGTTGAACAGGAACGACGCGTTATCGCGACCGCTGTCGACTGCCGTGCCAACTTGGATCAAGAACGATTCGCCAATTCGTGTCAAAGCCAATGTTTGTCCGATGTTGCCAACGTTACCCAAGTCGACAGCCGTACCGCCTGTGGCGATCCACTTTTCGCCTATTCGGTAGTTCACGTTACTATGCAGCACAAAGCTACTGATGGGACCTTCGAGCGAAGTAAAACCGGTATACCATTCACCTCGCCCTGGACGGCTGAACATAGCGCCCAAACTAATCGCTTTGAGACCTTGGCTGAAAACGTCGGCGTAACCATCGCTTAGAAGGGTCAATCGATCGCCGATGTGATAGCGGAAATCGTAATTGAAAGCACCCACGTCTTCTCCAAAATTATCTCGATTGGGTTTTGGAAAGAAGATCATGCCCAAGTCAAACTCGACGAGATCCGTGATCCGCTCGCGCTCGCGACGTCCACGCTTGGTTTGCCATCGCTGATCGATTCCCAAGCGCAACTGCATTTGATCTTCGACGACTTCGGTGCTCGACGCCGTCACGTAACGCTGCAAACCTTGACGAATGGCGTACGAACGCGAATCGAATTCGGCTGGTAGGGTGCCGCCGAATGTGTTGAAGACCAATCGCCGGCGAAAATGTTCTTGAGAGTTATCATCCAGCGGATCGTAAAGCGGCAGTTGATCGAGATTCTTGTCCGTGTCGGCATAGAAGAACTCGCTCTTGAAGGTCACTTTGTGCGCAATGCCGCGAATATCTAGCAAGCGGCTTTCGATATTTGGATAGACACTCCAAATGGGAATCGACGAACGAACCCCTGCTTGTCCCGTCAAACGCGTCAGTGGATTTCCGGTGATGTCTTCACCCCAATAAGCTGCTTCGCCATTAAGATAAGGCACGACCTTGGCCGGGCCGAGCGTCAGCGGCAAATTCAACTCTTGACGGGTGGCTGTGCGAATACCTTCGGCGTCAACTTCCCAAGGCAACGGTGCAAACTTGGCCGAGTCCTGCGGGTCTGTCGGCGTGGTGGCGATACGCTGATGAGCGTAACCAACGTGCGTGTGTGCATACCATGTGAACCGATCCGCGATCGACTGTCCTAGCCAGTAGTGATCGAGGCGAGGGAGCCATTCGGTCTCCATAAAGAATTTGTTGAGCCGAGCCTGCCCCCAAACGTCGAACATGCGGTTGTCGGTATATTTGCGAAGTCTTAGTCCGGTCGTGTAGTCCTTTTCTTGATCCCACTCGCGTTCGAAATACTGTTCCATGAAGTTGCGATCGCTGATCCAACCAACTTCGGCGGTCAACTCGAGGTCTTTGGTAAAGTACTGACGATGGCGGAAAAGCAAACGGCCGCGGAGCGATTCTTCGGGTGTCATCCCATTGCGATCGCTGCCGATGATATCTTTGCCTTTGTCGTCGATTCCCCAGAAATCGAAATAGCCTGCGGCTGGTCCGGGCAAGATCAGTCCGGGAGTGTCGTAGACAAAATTCGTGCCCAAGGCAGGACCTCGCTTGGACAAGTAGTCCGTTGAAAGCGTCCAGCTTGAACCATTCGGCCCGTCGATGCCAAGCAATTGATAGAGGTCCCAATCCAACATGGCTTGCGAGCCAAAAATACTGTCGTTCTTGAACTTGGCACCCGTCAAGTAAAAATTTGGTTGTTCGATGTTCGTGGAGAGGACGGGCCAATAGAAGATCGGCAAGCCTCCGACATAGACAAGGTTGTTTCGCGAAGTTGCCTCCATATCCGTGCCACCGGGGCGAGCCGTGGTCGTTGTTTGACCGGTCACAGGATCTGTCATTGCGACGCGATCATCGGTCAATTCAACCCGACCCGCTTGGAGCCAGTAACGGGGAACGCCTAAACGGCTGCTTGTGAGAGCGGCGTCGCGAGCAAAGAAGTTGGAACGCGAACGCTGTTCGACAACGTCGGCTTTGAGTCTTAGCAGACCTTCGTATTGCGGCGCAGGTGTTAAGATTTCGGCGGACAGAACCATGCCATACTCGCTCTGCACGTTGTAGTACATTCGGTCGGCATAGATCACTCGCTGGCCTTGTTGGAAAACAATGTTGCCTTCGAGATAGATCTCGACTGGCTGATCGCCAATGGATCCCGAATAGAGTTCATTAAAATCGCGAGACCAAATCACCGCGCGATCGGCTTCGAGGACAACGGTGCCGACATCCATGACCGTCCCATCCGAAGTTCGCGCTCGCACACCACCGATCCGAATTCGGAAACCGCGAGTAAGCAACGCCACGGAATCGCCACGTTCGGGGCGTTGGATTACTTGGAGTTGGACGTCTTGGCTGCTTCGTCCCGATAGACTGAACGAACGCGCACCGAAGGCTTGATCATCGGGTGGAGCAACTTGGTTGGCCGTAATGGTTTCTGAGGACGGCGACAGGGCCTGAATCTGAGGTAATGGTCGAGGGATCGTTTCGCCTTGCAAACCACGATCATCCTCGAGGACACCTTGGCTTGGCATTTCAAAAGTGCCGCCAGCGGAACCGGGCGGGCCAACCTGTACGGAAGAGCCAATCGGTGGTGCTAACGATTCGAATTGAGCTTGTTGGACTGCGCCGGTTGGGTCTGTGAGCAATGCAGGGAGACTTGGCGAAGATTGATCATTCCAGCGAAGTGGTTGTGAGTTACGAGGGCTCGTCCATTCTTGAGCTTGAACATCGACGGGGAAGAAACTGAATAGGCGTCCCATCCAATGTTGATCTTTGACTTGCTGAGACTCGTTCCAGCGAACATGGGCGTTGCCTTCGAGATAGACAATGATCTTCGTCGGTCGGTCGCTTGGTGCGGGCTGTTGATCGATCCACAAAACTGCTTCATCGCATTCGGCAGACCACAGACCTTGTTGAAGCTTGCAGTTTCCTCGCAGCTCGTAAACAAGATAACTGCCTTGAACAGATTTACTGGCCTGAGTTGCAGTCGCTCGAATGGTGGCGGTTGCATTGACAACGGGAAAGTCGATATCGGTTGCGAAGACGGGGGTGAAGAAACCAAGAAGGGCTGCCAACATGACCGCGCAGGCGCCGACGATCATCTGCGAGCGCAGTGCTCGAGAGGTCGCTTGATAAGCGATGCGATGAACGTTCTTTCGATTGGCTTCCTGATCCACTATCGCTCTACTTCGTCCCTCATTGTGTTTCGAAGTTCCATGCGATCATAACTCCCGTGTCACAACGATCTTGCAAAAATCGTTGAGCGGGCAGCGAAGTATAGGAACCTGCAGTACTAGCCTCAATACGAAAGCCAACAAAAGTCAACGCGGAACGCAAACAAGTTGCGATGGGCCAACGACGCCAAAATTTCGCTAACAGGTCTGCGCGGAGGGCTCTTTGAAGACGAGCCGAAGAAATTACCCACGGCGGAAAGGCCGCATTCCATGGCACATGTAGTTGGCGGCGAATCTATCTAGAAAGAGATTTCAAGAAAACATGCTTAGGAACATGTAACGAATACTTGGCTCACTCTGCTTGGTCAGTCAACGCAACTACCGCAGTCCATAAAGATGCAACTGCGGTAGATGATGGTTTTGAGAAGAGACGCCGAACAAGATGGGCTTAACGTTTGGTTGTCGCAGGAGAACCTGCGGACCAATTGATATAATCGCCACCGATTGTTTGGGGTGCTTGTGGTTGGGTGACTGCATGGTTTATTCCATCGGCAGATTGGTTTTGCGTTGATGGAAAGGGGGAGTTGAAACCGGGTTGCGCGCCTGTCGCCGCATTCCCTTGATCTGGCTGCCCAATGGTAAAACTTGCTGGAGCTTGAGCTATTGGGTTAAGCGAATTTTGATTTGTCATTTGTGGGTTCGCTTGAGGAGAGCCTAACGCAGCACGCCATGATGCCGCGACTTGGTTTCCAGAAGAATCGGAAAGAGTTTGAATGGAGCTTGCTAAGCGAACGGTGGCACCATTGTTTGGGTCCACGGGGCCACGCGATGCAATGTTCTTTGTGGAATGTCCAAGGGCGACCGCCGTAAAGCGATCGATTTGACCACCGCCTTCGCCAACCCATTGGTTCCAAGCGCTTTGCAATTTACCAACGCGAGGGTATCCGTAGTGTTGTTCGGTCGCAGTCACCCAATCTTCGGTGCGCATGCCTTCTTCGAGGAACTGTATGAATCGTCGGGGGCCTTCGCTTTCGCCGCCTTGAGCAATCAAGAACGCGGCGACGCTGTAGCCTTGGGCATAGAGTGGCATGATGTCTTGAGGGTAGTCGCGCATGGTGAACATGGCAGCGAAAGGAATGCCCCGTCCGCTTTGCAAGAACTCGACCAGCATGTGTTCATGCTTGCTTCGTTCGGCGCGATGTTCGACCGTCGTGCACGCACCTTCGTCAGCCCAACGTGGAACTGGTTTTCCAAGTGATGCGAAATGCGTCGCGAGAATAGTATGCGTGATTTCATGCGGCAAAACGCTGTCCAAAACGCGTTCAGGAGTTCCTTGAACGCTCATTCGCCAATTGCGAACAGTCCCATCGATCAGAGTAAAAGTGGTTTGGCCGCCTGCTCCTAGATTGGGCGCGGCCATGACATGGATAGGGCAAGGTTCGGGCCATTGCGGCAGGTCTTCGCCAAGCCAATAAACGGACAATTCTCTTCGCATGGATTCGGCTGCTTCGGCAACTTGTTTTGCGAACTCGGGAGTCCGGGAAGTCACGACGAAATTTTCGGAACGGACTCGCGAACCCTGCTGGGCTTGGCTAACAGAAACGATGGAAACAGCTAGCAACAAGCTTAGCCAAGGTACTAGACCGGCGGACGGGAATCGAGCATCCATGCTCTGAGCCTCCAGAACGAGTTAACGGTTTCTTTAAAGCGGGAGCGAAGTCTACCGAGCGTCGCGAGAAACCAACTAGGTCAATCTTGAGCAAAAAATCCTAAAAACCGGAATATTCTGCATCATTGCTAGCGGAAGATGTTGCGTGAAAGCGTCAAACTCCGCTTGCTAGTATTCGCTCACCTACGTTGGTGTATCAGCGTTTTACTTGCCCAATTGTGCGGCGGCTGCATTGACTAGTCGGTCCCGTCCTCAGTCGTGTTACAAGTCCTTGCGATGCAATCCATAAAAGACCTTCTATGAACAGCATGAAATTTGGCCAACAGATATTGGCTCGGCAACTTCGAATTAGTTCACGTCGCGACGTCGATTTGATTTCGGTCTTGTTGCTTGCCATGTTCACTGCCTTTATCGCCTATGTTGCACGACTGAATCCGGTAACTCATGATGCGTTTCACGAAATGGCTTTGGTTCGCGAGTGGTTCCGGACTGGGACTTTTCCGACCAGCGACGTTTGGTCTTATTCTCCGACCGTGTCACCCGCTGTTCATCATGAATGGGCCACTGGATTAGCCTTGTATTGGTCTGCTGGGGACAATCCACTGGGGCTTCAAGGCATGATGGCGTTGAGGTTGAGTCTAATATGTTTGCTTTGGATCCTTCTGTATCGCGTTGCGAGGAACGGGGGATGTCATCCGATCGTCTTTGGGGTACTTGCCCCAATTACCTTTCCATTTCTTTGGGTTGGATTTTCAACGGTCCGCGCTCAATTGTTTACGCTCGTGTTCTTGGCCATTCAGATGCTATTTTTGCAAGCGGACTGGCGAGGACGAAAAGTTTGGGTTTTCGGTTGGGGCGTGCTTTTTTTAGCTTGGCTCAACATGCATGCTGGTTTTGTGGTGGGAGCGGCTTATTTGATTGCCCATGTTGTCGAGAGGGTATTGGCAAGTTTGCATGATGACGGAGTAATCGATGCGAAACGGCCTTGGGGAATACGATACGGGAGTATTGGAATAAGCAATCTACGCAAGGCGTTAAGCCAGACGTGGCATTTATTCGTTCTGATACCTGTGGGAATCGCATTGACGTTTTGCAACCCTTGGGGAAGCGAATACCTTCCTTATCTTTACCGCGCGATTACGATGCCGCGGCCGACGATTGTCGAATGGCAACCGCTATGGAAAACGTATGCACCCGATCTGACCATGGCAAGTTATTTTGTGGCCGTTGCTTTCATGATCTATGCGGCTTGCCAGAAGCGTTGGATTCGTTTGCGCGGTTGGATGTTTTGCGCGTTGGCTGCGTTCATGGCCCTCAAGCACATTCGGCATGGGTCGTTGTTCGCCGTTTTATGGATAGGCATCGTTCCCGCATTGGTGTCTTCCACGCCTTTGGGACACCGGATAATTCGAACCGTTCAACGTAGTCGACGAAAAACCATCGTATTAGCCAGCATAACAACGATGGCATGCGGTGTATTTGCGATGGTTCAACCATTTTGGTTAGCAACGGTGCCACAATCTTTGGCTGACATTAACGTCTGCTATCCGGTGGGAGCCGTCAATTATCTTAAGCAGAACGCGTTTCATGGCAATGTAATGACGCCCTTCCAAACGGGCGCATACGTTTCTTGGCGTTTGTATCCCGATGTCCGTGTGAGTCTCGACGGACGTTATGAAGTCGCTTACCAGGACCACGTATTACCGGACCACAACGATATTTATCAAGCCAAACCAGGGTGGCAGGAACGGATGTCCAAGTACTCGTCGGATTTGATCTTGGTCAATCGACTCAATCCACTGAGCCAAGCAATGTTAAGCGATTATAGTCGATACCTTGGCGGAAGTGATCTATCCAAGTCGGAAAACGAACCGACATGGCAGCTTTACTATGAAGACGATGCGTTCCTGCTATTCGGTCGACCAGGTCTGGATTTGCGGTACTCGAGTGGCAATGGCAACGACATTGCTCAAGCATTCTAGTGTGACTGTCGTTTTCTTCCACGGCAAATTGCTCTCGCCCCGTGTCTTGAAAGCTGCCTAGCCCATAGCTTCGAGTCTAAAGTTCGCGGCGAGTAGATAAGTATTAACCCAAGGGAAACGAAAAAAGGCGGCCTGTAAAGTTTTCACTTCACAGACCGCCTTAGATAACGTCGATCTCGAGACCTGCAGTTTATTCGGGATTAGCGAACAAAGCTGCTGGTTTGAATGACACGACGCTTGCTGTTCAAATAAGCACTTGGATCAACAACTGGTGCTGGAGGCATTGCGTCGCCAGCGGCTGGTGCTGCTGCTGCTGGTGCAGCTGCTGCTGGAGCAGCGGTGCTGCCACAGCTGTTGCAACCGGAATCGCAACCTGAATCGCATGCCATTGCATCGCAGCAAGCGTTGCTCTTACGGCACTTGAAAATCAGGCCTAGCAAACGTGGGCGGCTACGACCACCGCAAGAACCTGCACTGCTATCGCAGCAAGGATCAGCGATTTCGCAACCACAAGTTGGAGCGGCAGCGCAACCGTTGCCACAACCAGCGAGGTCTGAACCACAGTTTGGACCAGCGCCGCAGCCATTGCCGCAACCAGCGAGGTCTGAACCGCAGGTTGGAGCAGCGCCACAACCATTGTCACATCCATTGTCGCAACCACGGCTGCCAATTCGGCTGCCGATGGAAGCCATTTTGCATTTCATCTTTCCAAACAAGGAAGCGAGAGGCTTCCTGCGTGGGGTGCAGCAAGCTGCTTCAGCGCCGCAAGATGGGTCACAAGCTGCTGCACAACCAAGGTCTGCACCGCAAGATGGATCGCATGCGCCGTTACCAGCACATCCGCCATTGCCTGCACATCCAAGGTCAGCGCCGCAAGTTGGCTCGCAGCCCTTCTTGCAGAGACGGCTTAGCAAGCCGCCTCGGCCATTACCACATCCGCCACCGAGATCAGCACCGCAAGATGGTTCGCATGCGCCGTTACCAGCACATCCGCCATTGCCTGCACAACCAAGGTCAGCACCGCAAGTTGGCTCGCAGCCCTTCTTGCATAGACGGCTTAGCAATCCGCCACGGCCATTGCCGCAGCCAAGATCAGCACCGCAGGATGGCTCGCAGCCACCTGCACATGGGTCGGCAATTTCGCAACCGCAATTTGGGTCAGCGACGCCAGTGTCACAGCAAGCGCTGTCACAACCGGTTCCGCGAGCACCCATCATACGGTTCAAAAGACCGAATTGTCCAAAAGTAGTGGTACACAGGCTAGAGCCAAGTACCAAAGATCCAACCAAAATGTTCCATTTCATCGAGCCACATCTCCCTAAACGATGAATCACTAAAACTGGCCTTTTTTGATCTCATTACGACCTATGATCGGAGACCGGTTTCGAAGTACGAAGCCGCCAACGAAATCGCCCTCCAACCGTGTACGGCAACGAGCATCATTCAGCGGGGTGAGATGCTCGACTTCGTTGTGCCGTTGGAACGCGTTTGCAAGCTGCCTCCTGAAGTCAGCTTGCCTCGTCCTTTCCCTTAGTCGTAATAGTCTCCTTAGCCGACCAGTACTAAGCGTGTGATTGGAAAGCCAAACACCAACTTAGTAGATTTCCAAGATGCTCTATTCGACCTTACGATTTGGTCGAGAGAGTCTCGAATTCACGTTGGGTATCGGCCTGCAATCGAGGAGCGCTTGAGACCCGAAATTGATTTTCCGTCTGCTCGACAGCCTGCAAAACCCAGCCAGAAAATGAGGATCAGGCAGTCTGGTTAATATGTCCGGATCGTGACTCCATACAACCGTCTTAAATTACCGCGATGGTGTGAAGAAGAATCGATCCTATCGATTGTGATCGGGCAAAATGACGTACCCCGGCAAAGGCAAATTTCTCAAATTTTTTTTGCGCTAGCTATCTTCCGGCCTGTCAATTTTTGCCCACGCCGCAAAGTCGACGGCAAGTAAGCTCAGAAGGCAAAGCCGGGACTAGGCAACATTTGAAATCGTGTTCAAATTTACCGGTCCAACTCTGTCGTTATACTTTACCAACTCCGGTTCTATCCGTTTTCCCGATGAGAAGGTTGATTCAAGGCGGATTATGTCAAAGAAACGTGTCATTGATTGTGGAAATTGTGGTCCGGATCATTCCAGCATCTCGCGATTGCTGCGAAGTCTATTTGACGTCGAGATCGTCCAGACCAACACCGGCGATGAAACGCTAGTTGAGCTGCAACGGCAGCGAGCTGATTTGGTTTTGGTGAACCGAAAGCTGGATATCGATTACAGCGATGGCATGAAAGTGATCGAGCAGTTGAAATCATCCTCAGACTTTGCAGAGGTTCCCGTGATGTTGGTGACCAATCACGACGAATATCAGCAACAAGCTGTCGCGGCAGGGGCTCTCTATGGCTTTGGCAAGCTGGAACTGAGCAGTCCCAAAACCAAAGAACGTCTCACGGCCGTCTTGGGTGACTCGGCCAAGAATTAATTTCCCTTCTATAGTGCGCCGAGTCACGCGAGCCGACTTCCATGCAAAACTCATTCTTGATTTCCGTTGTACTGGCTTTGATAGCAGGTTGCGGGATGGCAATCCAGCCAGGTGCCAATGGGACGTTGGCTACGGTTTTGGGACACTCGCTTCGCGGGTCCGTCGTCAGCTTTGCAACAGGTCTATTGGTGTTGCTAGTTTTGGCATTTGTTTTTCGAGTGGGTTTGCCAGGTTCGGAGCAGATCAAGCAAGTTCCCTGGTGGGGCTGGACCGGCGGATTACTCGGTGCCTTTATGGTCACGGTATCGCTTTTGGCAGCGCCTCGCATGGGTGCGACAGTATTTTTTGCATTTGTTTTATCTGCCCAACTAATTGTGGCGGTGATTTTGGACCATCACGGCTGGTTTGGGTATGCCGCCAAACCCGTTTCGATACCTCGAGTTCTGGGCATTGTCATGCTGGTTGCCGGGGTCATACTAGTTAACCTGTCAAGCAACATGACAGCAGTGACTAACGCCCATTCCATTGTTCCGATGGACCCATCGGGCAAATTCGACGAATAGATTTCTTCGTGTTCGTTATTGAATACGATAAATTGCGAACGACGCGTGTAGCGACAATTACAGATTCGGCAGCAACCCGATTCATGACGGCGAGTTGTCCCTTATCTTCCGACAAATCCTTTATTCCCAAAAACGTACTTTGGAGATTTAGATGCTCGCCTTCGCTATTGTTATATATATGCTCGCGACAGTCGCGATCGGGCTGTATGCGTCCCGCAAAGTTCATAATGCCAAGGACTTTATGGTGGCGGGCCGGTCGTTGCCTTTGTACATGAACTTTGCTTGTGTGTTCGCAACATGGTTCGGAGCGGAAACGCTCTTGTCGATTTCAGCAACTTTTACACGAGACGGATTTGTCGGAATATCGGGCGACCCATTTGGCGCCGCAATGTGTTTGATGATCGTAGCGTTTTTCTTCGCTCGTGCGTTCTACCGGATGGAATTGCTCACCATCGGTGACTTTTACCACAAACGGTACGGTAAAGTCGTTGAAGTGTTTACGTCGATGGCCATAACGGCTTCGTATTTAGGATGGACGTCGGCTCAACTGACAGCATTAGGACTCGTGATTTATGTTTTGGGACAGGACATGTTCACTTTCAACCAAGCCATCATCATAGGAGCGTGTATTGTCACCGTTTACACGTTATTTGGAGGGATGTGGTCGGTTGCTCTGACGGACTTGATCCAAACAGCCGCTATTGTCATTGGCTTATTTATTGTCGCGTACTTTCTCGGTAATAAAGCTGGCGGTTTTTCAAATGTCATGAGCCACGCATACGAAGCTGGCAAATTCCAATTGTTCCCCAGCACGGCGGGCAAAGATTTTTTCGTTGGATCGCGAGAGTGGTTTACATTCATCGGGGCGTTCTTAACATTCGCATTGGGCTCTGTTCCGCAACAAGATGTTTTCCAACGCGTAACGAGTGCCAAAGATGAAAAAACCGCCGTTCGAGGAACGCTGCTAGGTGGTGCGTTTTACTTTATTTTCGCATTCATACCGATGTACATCGCTTATTCGGCAGTTGTTATCGATCCAAATTTTTCGACGTTATTTGCCAGCGAAGAAAGCCGCGAGATTCAACGAATACTTCCGGAATTGATACTGAAGGAAACTCCGATATGGACGCAGATTCTGTTCTTCGGTGCACTGCTATCTGCAATCCTCTCGACCGCGAGTGGAACTTTGTTAGCACCTTCGAGCCTTTTCACGGAAAACGTTTTGCGTCCTATGCTCAAACACTTGGACGACACGTCCTTTTTGTGGGTATTGCGTTCAGTGCTTTTTGGTTTCGCTGTCGCCGCGACGCTCATGGCAGTCAATTCGACGAGCACCATGTATGAAATGGTTCAGAACGCCTACAAGGTCACTCTAGTCGCGGCCTTTGTTCCATTGGCGATGGGCGTCTACTGGAAACGCAGCAGTACGCAAGGCGCGATCTTGTCGATCGTTTTAGGCGTGACAACTTGGTTGGCATTTGAGTTTTCTCTACCCGAAGGGTCTGAAAACAAATGGGCCATTGTGCCACCACAATTATTCGGATTACTGGCTGCATTGTTGGGAATGATCCTAGGTTCCTTGGGACCACAGATCATCAAGAAGCGGATGGTCGACGACAGCGAAGTTACCGAAAAAAGAACAAGCCCAAGCCTCGGGCATTAGCTGCAGAGGATGAAGTGCATAGCGCCGGACTGCTTAAGAAAGATGAGGCGTGCAGGAGGAAAAAGGTCGCTCGTTACGCCACGCAGCGGCTCTGAAACAAATGGTCGTCATTGCGATGTATATAAAAAAATGGCCCCGATTAACTCGGGGCCATTTAGTGTATCTTCAAAGCTGACACAACTAGCGACTTACTCGCGTGGGCGAATAGCACCGGTCAGACCGCTGTAATCTACGCGGTCATCTTTGTGCCATAGCGGTTGTCCAAACTGAACGCGACGACGGAGAACCTCGATCTTCTCTTCGGAGCCTGCAGGAGCATCCGTTGGAAGAAAGTGATCATCAACGATTGGATCAAAATCCTCGTCGTGTCCATATTTGAGAATCGCTTCGAAAACGTTTTTGCAGAAGTTGCTCATCGATAACTCCCCCTTTTTCCTAGAACAATAAAATTAATAAGTTTGATTCGGTTTCGCGATGATTGAAGTTCAATCAGCAGCGAAGTTATTTCTTTGTGCGTCCGGTCGATTCAAAGCGACGTTTCGCGAAACTGGATGGGCATCACGGTTGGGGAACTGAAATTTACAATCATCGTGTGTGTGACCGTGAACACATCATGGCAAGCGATGATTTCGAAAACTTAGCCATTGACTACAGTCGTATTATTGGCGTTTAGGTATAGAAGTCAAGAAAATTCTCTCAAAGTTCGGTGGCGATTCGTCGCATCGTTCTGTGCAACAACCTTTGCGGACTTGGTTCCGCTTTGGCAATTTGTAGCGAGAGGGACAAGTGACCGAAAATTCGGTCTTAGCATCTAGCTCTTGATTCGCGTAAATACGCCCGGGGGGTTCAATCCGAGATCGAGTTTTTTGGAAACCTACCGCACCTTAGAGGTCCGTGAGTGCGTGCATTTCACCCTTGCGCTTTCACTCGCTTTCATTGCCACCGGTCGACAAAGTTTCGAAGATCACGTTAGATTGCTAACTGTGGCGGTACGCCGCTTCGACTGGCCCCCCCAACTTATACCGGCCACCTGCACCCCCCTTTGAAAAGTCAGGATAAAGATTTTGTCCCCTGAAATTGACTTGTCGGTCCAACTTGGTCGTTTGAAATTGAAAAATCCGATCTTGGTTGCGTCGGGGACATTCGGCTACGCACGCGAGATGGAGTCCATAGTCGACCTTGAAAAACTTGGTGGGATACTTCCCAAGACGATCACGCGAAATCCTCGCCCTGGCAATCAACCTTGGCGGACCGTAGAGACAAATGCAGGCCTGCTTAATTCGATTGGCCTCGATAACGATGGCATCGATCATTTTTTGGAACACCATTGGCCTTATTTGAAATCGCTCCCCACGGCTATCGTTGTGAGCATTGCTGGCAAATCGAAAGATGAATTTGTGGAACTGACCGACAAGCTTTCGCAGGCCGAAGGGCTGGCCGCAATCGAACTAAATGTTTCTTGCCCCAATGTCTCCGGTGGCGTCGATTTCGGCACAGACCCGGAACTTTGCTTCCAAGTAATCTCGGCCGTGCGTCACGTATCGAATGCCCCTTTGATCGCCAAACTCACGCCCAACGTGACTCGTATTGCTGCAATCGCCCAGTCGGCTGCCGACGCTGGTGCCGACGCCGTTAGCTGCATCAACACAGTTTTGGGAATGGCAATTGATTGGCGTAAACAACGTCCCATGCTGGGCAACGTCGTAGGTGGTCTGAGCGGACCAGCGATCAAGCCCATCGCCCTCCGATGCGTGTATCAAGTGGCTGCGGCAGTCAAGATCCCGATCATCGGCATCGGCGGCATTGCAACGATCGATGACGTGATGGAATTTTTGGTAGCCGGCGCTAGCGCCGTCCAGCTCGGCACGGTTAATTACTACGACCCAACGGCTAGCCAAAGAATCGTGGACCAATTGCCCGAAGCCATTCGCAGCCTGGGCTACTCTCGAGTCGAACAAGTAAGCGGCACGTTGAAAACCGCCAAGTGAAACCGAGTGAACCGCAGTAAGGCCCAGCAACGCACGCCAAGAAATTCTCTTGCCGAATTGCCTTCGGTCACTAATCCGCCTCGTCCTGAGAAAGTTGAGATTCTGGCTATGCGATAACTGTTGTCAACTCAACCCTGTCAGCGGACCATCTTTGCAGTAATCGGTGTTTCCAAAGCGATCGATTGTGTGCCCCATTCCATGCGCGAGGGACAACAATAATCGGTTATGTGGTTGACCGCCGAACTTCAGGGATCGCCCCATTTTAAACGGCATACCACCACCAACCATTACGAACGGGATGTTATCTAAAGTATGCGAATTGCCTTTTCCAAGCTCGTTGGTCCATAGGACGGTCGTGTTATCGAGCAAAGAGCCATCCCCGTTGGGTTCCGGCGTTTCTGCCAATCGTCTGACTAGGTAAGCCATTTGCTCACAGTACCAACGATTGATCTTTGTAAGTTTTTCTTGAGCGCTCTGATTGTCATCGCCTTCGTGGGATAATTCGTGATGCCCCTCGTCGATTCCCAACCATCGCATTTTGGCTTGACCTACCGAATTCGTAAATTGAAACGTTGCGACTCGTGCGAAATCACCCAAGAAGCTGCTTATCAGCAAATCCATTTGGACACGCGTCAACGCTGGGATATTGTCGTTGGTATCTTCGAGACTGGGGTCGACCTGAGGGACAGCGTGCCCAGTGGGACTGGAAACGTGGCGTGCCAACTCGACCTCCATCTGCCGAACAAGCGTGGCGTGTTCATCCAACGTTTTCCGATCTTCGACGCTAAGGACCGGCTCAACAATAAGTGTCAAGAGATTTGGGGCATAGCGGCATAGTTTAGCTTTGGCAGAAGCCGCATGAATCGGATGGGCATTGCCTCTAAAAAATCTTGAGACGCTTCGCGACCTGTTTCGTAAGCCTTGCGA
>JANMNK010000240.1:0-7792 GCA_031373875.1 Pirellulaceae bacterium
CAACTTCGGTTTTTCATTGTTCGATTCTCTTCGCACCCAATATCTGCTCAAGCAATGTCCACTCAGGCAAAGTCCAAACTGACCACATTTTATAGTACGCAGTCAATGCACGCGAGAGTCGTTTAACACGGCAGAACTCCGCAATTCGGTCCACTTCCGCAATCAAAGCGTCCGAGACAGTCGGTATTGCAGCGATCAGATTAGGAACATCCAGTACCGCAACTGCCACTATCACACGTTGATCCAGCAATGCTTGCTTGGTTCGACTCTTGTTCGGATACCCATTCAGGTTGACCCGTAATCTCCAATCCCATGTCGGCGATCATGCGATAGTCTTCGTCCGGTGCTTGCCCTTTAGTCGTCAGATAGTCTCCAACAAAAATGCTGTTGGCAACTAGCAAACCGAAAGGCTGCAGCGAACGTAAATGCCGCTCGCGACCACCAGCAATCCTAAGCTCACTCGTGGGATTTACAAAACGGAACATACACAGAGTTCGCAAACAATCGCGAGGTGTCAAATATTCTTTTCCTTCGAATGCGGTACCATCAATTGCATGAAGAAAATTGAGCGGTATCGACTCGACTTTCAGTTCGCGAAGCTCCATGGCCATGGACACCAAGTCTTCCGGTTTCTCTCCCAGTCCGACAATCCCGCCACTACAAAGTTCCAGACCGGCGGCCCGGACATTCTTGAGCGTTTCGACACGATCTTGATACGTATGGGTCGAGCAGATGGACGCGTAATGGTCTTCGCCCGTGTTCAAGTTATGGTTGACTTTATCGACACCCGCAGCCTTCAAACGCGCCGCTCGATCGGGCGTAAGTAAACCGAGGCAGGCGCAGATCTTCAATCCATACTTTTCCTTGATCTCTGGAACGATTGTTTCCACGGCCTGCATCTCGCGCTCGCTCGGAGCACGACCACTAATGACGATACAATACGTTTTCGATTTCCTTTCCGCTGCCACGCGGGCTCCATCCAATAACTTCTCGCGATTCAGG
This sequence comes from Pirellulaceae bacterium, assembly GCA_031373875.1. GTDB lineage: Bacteria > Planctomycetota > Planctomycetia > Pirellulales > Pirellulaceae > JANMGV01. The sequence continues at coordinate 1,003 of JANMNK010000240.1, forward strand.
ATCGAATACTTAGGAATCGGCGCCGACGAATTCTTGGACTGACTGCAGTATCCGCAATCTTCTGGACAGAGACCGCTCTTGGCATTCATCAAGAAATATAACTGCACGGTCTTGCCAAAATACTGCCTGCGAAGCCGATAGGTGGCGGCGACTAGCGACATCAGTTCATCGTCGGAACTCGTGAGGATGGAGTTGGCTTCCGAGCTTGTGACGACATGCCCGTCGAGCACCGCCGAGGCTAATTGGTTCCAAACGGATTCTTGGCATTGGGAGTCTAGTTGAATCATGTTGCGATTTGATCGTGTCTGCAGGTGAAACAGGATTGAAAAGGATTACTTGGCCGGTAGTCCGCCCCATCGTTAAGAAATGCTTGAGAATACGCACCCTGACATGGTAACGACGATGCAAAACCGACCATCAATTTAACTGGTGAATGCAGGAAACGAAACCCCGAAGCCGTAGTCACTCATCCGATGTTCATTAGAATGATGTTTCCCTGCGAGAAGGACCGTTCATTTGGATTACCAAAGAATTCGCGCCCGTTTCGCTGCGGAAATCATTTTTATTGGAAACCGTGAATGATCGACTCGATGATTTCAGACAGCTCTAGATTAGCGACAGATCATTTGTGCCGCATTGGTTGCCACGGCCAAGTTGGTCGATTGCGGTCGAAATCGGCCATTCGACTCCAACGGAATGATCGTGTCGTATGCAGGACAGCGCGCGGTATTGAACTGGGTGAAGTCCTGGCGGCTGTCGAAGCAGTTGAGGAATCGGAACTCGATGGAACACTGCTCCGTCGCATGACCCCTGAAGATGATTTATTGTGGCGCAATTTGAGAGAGATGAGCGACCAAGTCCTCGCCGAATGCCAAACTTGGCTGACAGAGCAGGGCAGTACCGATACTCTACTCGAAGTCGAACCATTGCTGGACGGTCAGACCCTCTATTTCCATTTTGTCGGCGAACCAACGCCCGATGTTGCCGAGCACCTGAAACATCTTGCGTCGCTGTACGAACAGCGCGTTCGCGAAAGCAAATTCGCTGAGTTGCTAGAAAATGGTTGCGGCCCAGGATGCGGTACAGAGAGCAAAGGCGGCTGCGGGACTAGCGGCGGTTGTGCCGTGTGTGTCGTCGCCTCTGCTTGCAAAAAAAAATAAGGCCTCTGCAAGTTTATTGTTTTCTCCAATAACTGTTTATTCCTACTTCGTTAATTGGTACGAGTAACGCAACATGTCGCAAACTTCGCAACAATTCATATCGGCTTTTCGCGAGCTTTCCGACCAAGTCCACGCTACTGCGAAAGATAAAGGCTGGTGGTCTCAGGATCGTAACGATGGGGAGTTGATCGCGCTCATGCACAGTGAGTTGTCCGAGGCGCTCGAAGCTCTTCGTGTTGGAAATCCGCCCGATGATAAGATCCCAGAGTTCAATGGCGTCGAAGCAGAATTGGCGGACGTTATTATCCGCATCATGGACTATGCCTCAGCCCGCGGCTTTGACGTGGGTGGCGCCGTTGCTGCCAAGATCGTCATGAATGAGTCACGCGCTTTCAAGCACGGTGGCAAAGCGTTTTGAATTGTTCTGCCACTCTCATAATCAATCTGTTGCTTGCCCATTCACTTCGGCGTTCCGGTAACCTAGCCAACGAGATCACTTAGGTGGACCAGGTTGTTGTGGTAAGAATCCCGGGAAATTAGGAACCTGGAAGTTCGGGACGGGAATGTTGGGAAGCTGGTTTAGTTGCTGCTGGACGGGGCCCAGTAGTTTGTTCAAGCCCTTGTCCAACTGCTTCTTAACTTCACCTTGAACAACCGATTGGGCAACTTGCGTTGCGAGCTGGGAGAAAATTCGCAAGTCCGCCTGTGGACGCTGCAACGTACCACGAATCGGCAAATTCAATTGTTGCCCTGCTAACGATGCAAGGGCAGGGGTTCCGTCAACCCATTCTTGACGAATGGGAACTGTTGCCATCATGTCAATCGAACCATCGAGGTCCACTGCGCCCGATGTTGCAATCACAATGTCTCCCGCCGTGATCTGCATGTTCTTGTGAATAACCCGTCCCTGCTCGACCCTAAAGTCGATGTTCTGTTCTGGCATTTGCAACCAAGTCACTTGGTTTTGCGTTGCTCCCGCTAAGTTGCCTTTGCGTAAAGCTCGAATCTGTTGAACCAGCAAAAGTATTTGATCTGCCAAAGGTCCGGGGCCGACGGTCGCACCGTGAACTTGCAATTGGCCGGCAATGCTTTGCTGGCGTGTCGAAGCGGGAACGATGAGCGCATTGTCAATCTGCAAACTCACTTTGCCTTCGACCTTCGTAACGTCGGCCAATAGCGGTGCGACGTATTTCATCCAACCCTGGCACATCATGGGTGTAATAGCAACGTTGTCGATTACTTTGGCAGGTGCCTCGCGGATCACCAAAGGATTTGCTCCAACATCTCCTGTTAAGTCCCAACGCAATGCGCCTTGGCTTACCGGAATTGTCGTTGCGCTCTTGAATACGCCGTTTTCGATTGTTAGAGGAACGTCGGCTTGACCTACATCAATTCCGATCACGTTGGCTGTGTCCCAGCCGATCCGAGCCGACGCTTGTAGCGACTTGGCCCAGTTTGCATCGTCCGAACTTGTCCAAACGAACTCCACGGGCTCGACCCTTTTGCCGACGACGTTGACGTAGTTACCCGTCCAAGGCCGCAATTTTTGTGCAACGACGGCAGCATCGTATGCGAGCTGACCTTGGGCCTTCATCTTGCTCTTGGCATCGACGGTTTCCATCGAAGCCAATCCGGTGTACTTGATCCAATCGGTTTCCAACTGAGTATCCGGCATGTTGATCGCACCGGTGGTCAAGTCGTAGCGTCCGACAATAAAGGCCTTTGCCCATGGCTCGGACCAGAGTATCGAAGTTGGAGATGGGTTGGCGGTGCTGGTCAATGTAGCGCGAGGCGCGGCGACGGATTGAATAAAGTCAAGCTTGCCAGCATCAGCTTGGATTTGCCAACTAATAGCGGTCGAGTCAATCGTCCAAGCGGCGCGCCCCGTCACATCGCCTTGCACCTGCATGGTCGGCTCGGACGTTGACGCCGAACTGGCCATGAGAATCTGCATGGCGCGACGCATGTCGACACGATAAGCCGCTTGGCCTTGACGGCTGGTGCCATCAGCACTCGGAGCGTCCACTGCGGTTAGTGCAAAAGTTTCAGCTTGCACGGTAAGGTTTTCAATCTGGACTTTCATAAAGTCATCGGACGACGCGAGCCCTTTGAATTGACCGACGATACGCGGCTCGTTATAGACGTAGCCTTGGCCTTCGTACTGAAAATTATCCGCTTCAAATTTTGCTTGCGTGATCACCGCTTTCGTGGAACTGGTGGCACCGACGGCGTCTAGATTGCCACGGCCAGCCAGTTTGATTCCCATGTCGTAACCCGAAGCCATTTCGGCGCGTTTCAACCATCCAGCCAAATCGCCTTCGAGGTGTACTGTCGTCTGAGCGGGTGGAAATGGTTCCGCACCTGCTGCGGGCGGTACGAGCGAAATAGGTTCTTGCAAGTCTACAACCAGCGATTCGTTGGTCGCATTCAAATTGAACTTGGCGCGATCGATTTGCGAAAAGGTTGTACCGTCCAGCCGAGCGCTAACATCAAACCGTCCATTCCAAGCCGGTTCGTTCAACGAGCCTGTCGGCAATTTGACTTTGACTGGCGAAGTAACCAAGGTTCCCGTCGCTTGGATGCGATTGGCGATCTCTTGTTTCCATGCCAAGTCAAGTTTTGCTGTACCCGACATTTGCTCGACGGGTAACGCTACGAATTGCGATAGGCGCTTTTGAAGTTTGTCGAGGTCGAGTTGCGCTGCCAATTGGCCTTGTTTGATCTCGCCCGAAGCATCCAAGTTGCAGAATTCGGCTTTGCAATTGGCTGCGAACTGCGGAGCGCCGCTCGCGTCGGGTTGGATGTTGACTTTTGCTGACAGTGGCTGGTCCCAGCGAATGGGTGTCCCTGCAACGGTTCCGATAAGCTCGTCCAGGTCCAATCGAAATTCTGCTGTCGGCGTGGAACTGCCGTTGGATTTTTGGATGGCGGCTAACTTGGCCGATCCGGATACAATTTGAGCTTGTTCTTGTAGCGCAATCATCCCGGGTGCGACTTGCATTAGTTTTGGCAAGTCTACTTGTCCGACGATATTGAGTTCGGCGTTCTCTAACCAAGGTTTTGCAGCGGTGGGTATTACGATCGGCATCGGAATAATGGCGTCACCGCGCATATTCCCAAAGTCGCATACGACGCTTGCATCGCGAGCTGTGAGACGATTGTTGTTCATCGTGGCGCCACCACTCAATTTGATTTGCTGGATTTGAGCAGGTTGGTTACCGACGAATTGCGGCGCTATGACTTGCAACTGAGACAGCGAGCCGTCCACGATTTGAGCTTCCCATTCTGTAGGCGAAACCATCGTAGCTGTAGCATTCATGCTGGCAACGCCTGCAAGCTGGTCGATCGGCAATTCCGGGAACCGTCGCTTGGCTAGACTCCAAACATGAAGAGGGAGACCGTTGGTAGCGAGAGTGAATCGCAAGGGTTGCATCGATGCCGGATCGCCTGCTGCGAGAGGTTCTACCTTTAGTGAAAAGCCTCCACCAAGACCGTTTACGGATGCCGATTGAATTCCACCCGAGCACGAAACGGCCGGAATGGGTTGTGATTTGGTTGGGAGGGGAATGTCGGCTTCGCTGATGGTCAAATCCCATGCGGCAAGATCTACACTATCCTTGGCTCGAATCACGGCGTTGATAATTTTTAGACGACCGGCAATTTCGGCTGAACCGCTCGATGGCTTGCTCAGCAAAGGCTTTAGAGCCTCTTCGATGCTGGTCGTTCCGGGTTGTACATCGACGCTGACCGCGATGTCGCGAAGGGTAATGACTTTCAGATCGGAGTAGTTCGTCGCAAGCTGCCACAGTCCAAGCTCCGTTTCGACTTGCCCGATCTTAGCGACTTCGGTTCCTTTGTCATCCAGCAACCGTAACCCCGCAAGTTTTACCGGGCTAAACCAACCGGCTTGAATGGAGACCACGTCAATTTTCAAGGGATCGATCCCACCGAATCGATTGGCGGCACTTAGAAAGATGCCTCGATTTTGAACAGCAGCAGGAACTCCGAAAAGAGCTGCGCCTATCAACAAGACCAATGCACCGAGAAGCATGTATCGCTTACGAAATCGCTTGCGCGTTTTCCGTGTGTTGATCTTTTGGTAACTATCATCAAGATCCGATATTCGACGCTCAGCCATGACTGGACTTCCTTGATTCGCCGCCCTTGGGTGCTTTCAAACGATTGGACGATTTTCATAGATCGTCGCCGCGGGATTGTAAGGACAACTCCCAAGTCAGGTCGAGGCCGATTTTTTAGAGAGCAATTGGTGAGAAAAAGTATCGTTTCCTGCAAAGGAAAAGCAATTGTCCGTGTCAACGCACTCACGATCAATTGCTGGCTATCAATGGTCATATGCTGGAAGTCCAACCAGATTAAGCTTTTGCAATTGGCTTGCGCCGGAATAGCGAAGACCCGATTGAGTCGGCGGACTTATCCTGGAGGCCATTTCATGCTGCGGCCAGCTAGCAAATGGAAATGCAAGTGTGGGACTTCTTGGCCGCCATCGCGACCACAATTGACGACCACGCGATAGCCGTCCTCAGCTATCCCTTGCTCGCGCGCAATGCGCTGAATAACCAAGTAGAGGTGACCAATCAAGGCACCGTCTTCGGGCTGGATGTCTTCGACGCTGACGATGGGCTTTTTGGGAATGACCAAGATGTGCGTCGGAGCTTGCGGTTTGATGTCGTGAAAAGCGAGACTTAAGTCATCTTCATAGACGATCTTTGCCGGAATCTCTTTCCTGATGATCTTTGTGAATATTGTGTCTGGCATGTGCAAAAAAACTCCCTCAAAAAACGGCTCTCCGACTTCAGCAATCGCCATATTCCCATATTGATCACGACTCGTAAATCGGCCTCGACGCAGGCAATGGTGTTGGATTTGGTCGGGTTGTGATGATTCTGCGGCTGCCTTTTCTAGCCAACTCACTGCTGCGGGCAGATGGAATGAAAGTGCGTAGTCTAACGATGACCTACCTTTGCGAAGTCTTACTTATCGAAATTCTGCGCCAAAGTTACGTACTTGAGAATCATGGCATTACCCCAAGCCAAATCCAACATACCCAGCCAAGTCGGCCAAGGACCATGGCTTCATTCGATTCTCTTTGACGTATTCGAAGACCGATTGGTGCTTTCCGCTCAGTCCTTGTACGACATCGATCATTACACGGACCACGACGCTCACGCAGTCCCTGATTCGCAACCACAGGTCGCTTGCCACGCAGCAGATTCGTATGCAGAAATTTTCACGCAAGGCCAGCTTGCCGATGCCCATCGTGATTCGGGATTGGCCGAAGCACAACGACTATTCGGACTCACCGGGGCCGATCAAACCGTCGCGGTGATCGACAGCGGTATCGCTTGGGATCACACGGCTTTGGGACGTGGATTTGGTCCAGGGTACCGAGTCGTGGGTGGCTGGGATTTCACGGACGAGAATGATGCCAATCCCTACGATGACGGGCCCGCAGGTTTTCACGGCACGCACATCGCCGGAATCATCGGCGCGAACGACGGACAAAATTTTGGCGTCGCACCCGATGCCGATCTCGTTGCATTGCGAGTGTTTAACGACAACGGCATGGGCCATCTCGATTGGGTGGAAAAAGCCTTGCAATGGGTCCATCA
>JANMNK010000254.1:0-3939 GCA_031373875.1 Pirellulaceae bacterium
TCCAAGGCTCCGTTGCCTTCATTGCACCAATTCAAATGGAATGGGAAAAACTGCAAGTTACGACAAGCGGAAACTTTACTGCCCCGAATAGCCCCGCTGTACTCATTCCACCCAACACCGATGAATCCGGTGCAACCAAACCCGCCAAGACAAGCACCAAACCTGTATTAACAACCCACCCTGTGAGCCGTCAGAATCCAGCCACGATCCATTTCACTCCGTTGACTGAGGCTCGGAGCGGAATACTTAAAATTGCCCTACGCTCGGAAAATGATGAGCCTATCAAGGGCGGGGGCGCGCGTGTTGTCATTAAAGTTGCTGATCAGTTAGTGCACGATGTCGCGGTAGGAGCAAAACAACCCACGATTTTGGACGTCCCATTTGACCATCAGCCAATCACGTTGGAACATCACGCGACGGGTTGGAACGACGAGTATTTGTTTCAGTCATTTGCAATCGTCAAACCGCCCGCTGTCCCTCAGAACCAAGTTGCAAATCCCGACAAATCGAAACCGCAAGACTCGCCTGGCACCTCCAAAGATTCAAGCGACTCCTCAGTTGGAAACGATCCAAGTAGCGATCCCAATGAGTTGCGATTAACGCGGGTTGAACTGGAGTTAGTAAAAGAGACAAACGCTCAGCGAGCGAAACTTGGATTGAACCCATTGCGTCCATCCGACAAGCTCTTTTTGGCGGCACGTCAGCATGCTGCCAACATGGCGAGGCAGAACCACGCAACACACAATCTTGACGGTAAAGATTCAAGCGACCGTATTGCAGCCACAGGTTACAACATGTCAGCAAGCGGCGAGAATGTGGCAGGGGGACAAGAGAACGTTCCAATTGTCATGGATGACTGGATGAACTCACCAGGTCACCGGCGAAATATGCTCAGCCCCGACTACTTGGAGATCGGCGTCGCAATGGCAGAAAGCGCTAACGGAGAGAAATACTGGGTTCAAGTTTTTGGCGCACAGTTCGTGGAATAGGCGAAGGCAGGATATCGAAACTGTGAAACTAACTTTAACGGTCGTCGCTGGACCGCATCTGGGCAAACAATTTTCCTTCGACTCTCGCGATACATTTTTAGTAGGAAGAGGCGATGACGCCCATCTTAAACTGTCAAACGATGACCCCTACTTTTCTCGACGGCATTTCGTTGTGGAAATCAATCCGCCCCGTTGCCGCGTTCTGGATTTGAGAAGTCGGAACGGGACTCTGGTCAATGGCAATCGTGTCGAATCGACGGAACTAAAAAACGGGGATCAAATATCAGGCGGAAACACAGTTTTTCGAGTATCGCTGAGCGATCCTATCACTCAAGAAGAACCAACCCTACTACAGCCAACCGCAATCCTCGACGACCCAAATCGGACACTCGAATTGCCTTCATCGCGCGCCACCGCTTTCCAGGGATACGAATTGGGAAGAGAAATTGGGCGTGGAGGGATGGGGATCGTTTATCAAGCTGTTCGATTGTCGGATAATACCAAGGTGGCGATCAAGACGATTACACCAACCGCTGGCGTCTCACAAAAACAGATTGATCTATTCGTGCGTGAATGCCAAATATTAAGCCAACTATCGCATCCCAACATCGTCAAATTCCTGCAAGTCGGCGAAGTAGATGGAACCGTTTATCTTGTAATGGAATTCATTCAAGGTTCTGATGTTCGAAAAATATTGGACAAGCAAGGTCCACTGTCAATCAAGACGGCAGTGCGATTGATCTGCCAACTAGCAGCGGGACTCGAACATGCACACAATCGTGGATTCGTTCACCGTGACATCAAGCCCAGTAATATTCTCATCTCAGGTCAAAAAGGCCACCGTTCGGCAAAACTTGTCGATTTTGGTTTGGCAAGAGCATACGAATCATCTAAGTTGAGCGGACTAACTATGCAGGGTGAAGTCGGTGGCACGCCAGCGTTCATGGCTCCCGAGCAAGTTACCCATTATCGTGATGTCAAACCCGCCGCCGACCAATACTCAACTGCCGCGACTCTCTATAATTTACTCACGGGAAAATTCCCTCACGACTTACCCAACGACATCGTCTTGCAGTTGATCCACTTAGTTTCCGAAAAACCTATCGCAATTCAACAGCGTCGCGCGGACATTTCGCACGGACTTTCAAGTGTGATACATAAAGCGCTCGCGACAGATCCAAAGCACCGCTTTCGCGATATCCACCAATTCCGCAAAGCACTCCTCGAGTTCACGTGAGCATGTCCACAGCTAATCCTTCGTGCTATCGTATGCGGCCTTTGAATCCGTACTGCAACGGTACTTGATAGGAATGCGTTAGAATGCACGTCAATTCACAAGAACCGACTACTTTGGTGTGAGATTACTTTTTCAAGCTTCGTTCTAGTTGTTCGATCCGGGCCGTCAGCGATTCAACATCCTCGGTGCGGGCTAGTTTTAATCGTTCAAAGGCAGCATCAATACGGCGATCGATCATCGTTTGCAATTCATCGCGAGCCTCCTCAGCTTTCTTGAGCGCGGTCGCCTTGATGATGCCGACCTGTACAAACGCATGATCGATCCGGCGGTCGATTTCTTTCTCAAGGTCAACTTTGGCCGCTTCGCTGCGATGCAACAACTCATCTCGAAATTCCTTTGCCTGTGTTTCCGTCAACTGAGCGCGACGTGCCAATTCGGCCGCTAAAGCTTCCACTTTGTCTTTTGCTAAACTGGCAATGCCCAAACTTGTGAAAATGCTCTGTTTTAAAGTTTCGAACATCACTCTTCCTTTTCCGATAATCGAGTCCGTTAACAGTTCTAAGCACCGAACGAAGTTTATTATGACAACTCTTTCAAGAGTTAACCAGCTAAATACGACGCTCTGAGCAAGGCGAGTAGTTTGGATTCTTTTGAGTTTAAGTATGGGGTTTGTGTTCTCTATTTGCCGCCCAGTTTCCCGGCGGTGCCACACTCTATCATGCTTGCTCAATTGAGTGTCCGCAAGCTCTTAGAAGCGTACGTGCTCTGTTAACGCATCGGCTCCAAACTATCACTTGTCCGCCGTCTGCATTGCTACTGCCAATGCACGCCCCTTGGCGATCAGATCCAGTAAGCGGTATAGGCCAGCCAGTGGAGTGCGGCTCAAGTATACTCCGTACTCTTGAAAACGGATGCAAACTTTATGGCATCAACGGCAGATCCAGCGGTAAGCGAATTGTTTGGCAGTCTCCTGGAACTTTAATAACTTAGCCACCCTTCCCTTCATTGGCATTATGCAGCTTCGTTTCACGCACTTGGTCGGTGCGCTACTGCGGTACTATTCGGCTATCCGACTGCCCATCGCCGCTTGCAAGCCTCTCCTTTTCGTATTGGCGCGTCTCACGAGCAAGGCGAGTACCTTTAAGCATTTCAGCGAACTCATTTTGCGACTACGGCTAAATGGCCAAATCGGCTTTCGGGCTCTGCGTGGGCGAGCGGTGGCATTCATCGAGTCGCCGGAGTTGAGCCATCATCAGGAAACGTCTGTTGGGCGACTTCGCTGCAATGCTTTGTTCGTCCATACGGCCCTTGATCTGCAAGGTTTATCGTCCGCGACCGAACCGAATTCTGAATCGTTGCGAAATATTCTCGTAGTCGCTTCGGATCATGTCCGATCTCTGCGGAAATCTCGTGCCGAACCCTTCGCACTTCTTCTAGTATCGGCGGCGTTGTCATGGTCCTGTATTCCCCCCGATCAATTCGATCGGAGTAACGATTTCTGGAGTGTACAATCCAAGTATACCATTGATCCGTCGAATTTGCCCGAATTTGTTCGCGTTTGCTAAATGCTGGCAGTTCCATGTTACGAGGAAATCGCAACGATGGTAGGATGCGAGCGCCAAATGCAACGCGTCTCCGAATGGATCGGACGGCATAAGCTTGTTTGCCAAATAGGCCTCTACGATTTCAAAAACGGGATCATTCAATTCCAAC
>JANMNK010000275.1:0-2451 GCA_031373875.1 Pirellulaceae bacterium
GTTCCGAATATTCTGTTTCAAATGCTGCTCCGCGCGTCGAATGCCGTCGGTTACACGAATTATCCCGACAACGTCGTACGCGTCTTTGTTCGCGAAGCGGCCGCAGCAGGAATCGACGTCTTTCGCGTGTTCGATGCACTTAACTGGACAGACAACATGCGTATTGCGATGGATGCTGTCGTCGAGTCCGGAATGCTATGCGAAGCGGCCATCTGCTATACGGGTGACTTTCAAAATCCAAAGCGGCAAAAGTACAGCTTGAAGTACTACGTCGATTTGGCAAAGCAGCTTGAGAAAATGGGAGCTCACTTGCTGGCGATCAAAGATATGGCAGGGCTGTGCAAACCCTCTGCGGCTCGCGTCTTGGTCAAGACGCTCCGCCAGGAAATTGGTATTCCCATTCACTTCCATACGCACGATACGGCGGGTATCCAGGCTGCATCGATATTGGCCGCTGCCGACGAAGGCCTGCAGATCGCAGACGGTGCGTTTGCGCCAATGTCCGGCGGTACTTCGCAAGTCAATTTGAACACGTTGGTCGAAGCCCTTCGCAACGGTCCTCGCGAGTCGCCGCTCAAAACCGCCGAGCTGACTGAGATTGCCACTTACTGGAAAGCTGTTCGTGAGTTCTATGCGCCGTTTGAGAGTGAGATGTTGTATGCAAGCGGCGATTTGTACGAACACGAAATGCCGGGCGGACAATACACGAATCTCTACGAACAAGCCCGCGCATTGGGGTTGGCCGATCGCTGGGCCAAGATCTGTCACATGTATGCCGACGTCAATCAGATGCTTGGCGATATCGTCAAAGTGACACCTACGAGCAAAGCCGTCGGAGACCTCGCATTGTTCTTGGTCGCCAACGAATTAAGTTGTGCCGACGTCACCAGTGGCGGTCGCGAGATTTCGTATCCAGCATCTGTGTTGGATCTCCTCAGCGGGATGATGGGCCAACCGCCCGGAGGTTTCCCCACCGATGTTCGTAAAGCGATCTTGAAGGATCATCCTCTTGTTGATGGCCGCCCCGGAGAAAGCTTGCCACCGGCGGACTTTGATGCAGCGCGAACCAAACTGACTGAGAAGCTAGGTCGATCACCCTCCGAACAAGATGTTGTCACGTCGTTGCTTTACCCCAAAGTCTTTGATGAGTTTATTCAGCATGGAAAAGATCATGGCAATGTGAGTTTGTTGCCCACGCCAGCCTTTTTTTACGGCCCTGCAATCGGCGAAGAAGTCGCTGTCGACATCGAGCCCGGCAAGCGTTTGATCATCCGTTTCTTGGCCGTGGGTCAGCCGCGACCTGACGGAACGCGAACCGTCTTTTTTGAATTGAACGGCCAACCGCGTGAAGTCGAAGTGCTTGATCGGTCGCTCAAGTCCACGATCGTCGCAAATGTCAAAGCCGACCCGAACGACCCAACGCACATCGCCGCGAGCATGCCCGGCATGGTGATTGGCGTCGCCGTCAAAGTTGGCGATCACGTTACCAAGGGCCAAAAGTTACTGGCACTTGAAGCCATGAAAATGGAAACCAGCATCAACGCCGACCGCGACGGCAACGTAGACCAGCTCCTAGTCCGCTCCGGCAGCCAAGTAGAAACCAATGACTTGCTAGTAGTTCTAAAATAACCAACCCCCGTAGAACGGAATTCATTCCGTTATTGACGTCGCTGGTCCAGTTCCAAGTCAAATCATGAATCTGTCGAAAGTCAGTTCGCTATTCCAGACACCAGTCAGCGAGTTTGCGACTCCAAGGTATCGGAATAAATTCCGATCTACGTTTGTAGAACGGAATTCATTCCGTTGAACAGGTCCTTCTCGGGCCGGATCGCCTTGAAACGAATCGTGAAAGTTTATCGGAATAAATTCCGATCTACGGGATTTTCATGAATGCTTAGCCGGAACCTCTCCCGCCTCGACAGGGTGAGTTAATCGAGGATAATCTAGGTTTTGAATACACGATTATTTGTTCATCCAGCAGAGCAGAGAAAATACGAGACCATGGCCAAGAAGAGCATTGCCGATGTAGATGTTGCCGGAAAAGTTGTACTGATGCGCGTTGATTTTAACGTGCCACAAGACGACAACGGGGCAATTACGGATGATCGTCGAATTCGGATGGCGTTGCCATCGATTGAATCTGTGATCAAGCGTGGTGGGCGACTGGTGCTGATGAGTCATCTTGGTCGTCCAAAGGGCAAGGGACCGGAGCCGGAATTCACACTGCGCCCGGCAGCAGAACGCCTTGATGAACTGCTCCCGCAAGATGTTATTTTCGCAACCGATACGGTTGGCCCGGACGCGGAAGCGAAGATCAAAAGCCTGAAGGACGGGCAAGTCTTGGTGCTTGAGAATGTTCGTTTCAATCCAGGCGAGAAAGAAGGCGAATCGTCGTATGCCGCCAAGCTCGCGGGTTGGGCCGACGTCTACTGCAACGATGCCTTTGGAACT
>JANMNK010000285.1:0-1913 GCA_031373875.1 Pirellulaceae bacterium
TGCCAATCGATTTGGTCCAGCTTTTTTGTCCGAGTTGCTGCTGGCCAATACGATTTGGAAAGCCCCCAGCATCTGGCCAGATTGCTGTCGACTATGGCGAAGAATAAACTCGCATCTCAGGCGAGGAGACAGCATGCTCAAAAACGCGATGTAGATCGGCTCGATGGGAATCATCGAGAGCTGGCTACCGTGGTGGATGCGAACGACAGTCCGAGTATGTGCTTAACGGTCAAAGAACTTTTTACGAAGATCCAAGAAAGCCTTTCCAACGAAGAACGAAAAATGTCCGAGCTTCGAAGAGACGGTCTTACTTGGGAATCTGTTGCGGAAACCCTGGGCGGTACGCCACACGGCAGACGCATGCAACTGGAGCGTGCTGCCGAACGTGTGATCTCTCAATTGGGACTTGACCAATAAAATGTCAACATCCATGACTTTGTTGATTAATGAGTTTGATCGCCAGTGGGAGCATGGACCGGTTCCCGATGTTGGTGAGTTTATTTCTCTCCACTCGCCGCTTTCCCACGCCAAACTAATTCATTTGCTGCTCGTCGATCAATCGCGACGGTGGGCCAACGGTGAAAAACCATCGGCCAAAGATTACTTCAATCGATTTCCGGAATTACTCGAAAACTCCGAGGGGGCCATCGATTTATTGTTTGCGGAGTTTTTGCTCCGGGAAGAATCCGATCCAACTATTTCAATCGACAATTTTGCCGAGGGCTATCCTCAGTTTGCAGACGAGTTTCGTCGGCAGATCGAATTCCATCGAACCGTCGGCACGGAGTTACTGCACGAAGATTCGAATGGTGAGGTTGAAACCGGAGCAAGTCCTGGCGGGATCGCAAAGAATGAAGTTCCCGGTTATGAGATTTTAGGCGAACTCGGTCGTGGTGGGCTTGGGGTCGTCTACTTGGCGCGAAACCTGCAGTTGAATCGCAAAGTCGCCCTCAAAATGCTGCTGGCCGGCAGATTCGCTTCGAATAATTTGTTAAAGCGATTGTTGTTGGAAGCCGAGGCGACCGCCCGTTTGCAACATCCCAACATCGTTCAAATTTATGAAGTTGGCCAGCATGATGGCCACCCGTTTTTGGCACTTGAATACATCCGTGGAGGAACGCTTGCGGAGTGGATGGAGGGGCGGCCTCAATCGCCACGCGATGCCGCCAGCATCATTCGTCAAATCGCACTTGCAATCCAATTCGCGCACGAAAACGGAGTCATCCATCGTGACTTGAAGCCCAGTAACTTGTTGATCCAAGCATTACCGCAAGCTCGCACCTCGGTCGGGAGCATTGATTCCTCAGAGTCCTCAAGATCGCGTTTGTCAGCCGCCAGATTGTCGTCAAGCGAACTGCATATAAAAATCGCCGATTTTGGGTTGGCGAAATTTGTTCAAGAGGATGCGACAGAACCTCGCTTGCCAGCGACGATGACAGGTGATTTGATGGGCACTGCTGCATACATGTCTCCCGAACAGGCCCAGGGCGGGAGAACACAAGGCGGCACGACGCAGTTGACTGCTTCGACTGACATCTACTCACTTGGCGCGATCCTTTACGAACTGCTTACGGGTCGACCTCCGTTTATGGGCGTTCAGCCGCTTGAAGTTCTCGGTCAAGTGATCGCTGACGAACCGATTCGTCCTTCGCAACTGGTTCGACATATACCGAAAGACTTGCAAACAATCTGCCTTAAGTGTTTGGAAAAGAGTCCTGCGCGACGATATTCGTCAGCGGCAGCGCTGGCCGACGATCTACAAAGGTTCTTGTCCAATCAGCCGATAATTGCTCGCCATACAATGATGCTCGAGCGCGGTTGGCGCTGGTGTCGGCGGAATCCCGTCAAGACGACACTCACGGCGTTGGTCGCATCGGTGCTTTTCATGGTGGCTTCGGTGAGCGGCGTATACT
>JANMNK010000293.1:0-2086 GCA_031373875.1 Pirellulaceae bacterium
GTTTCATAACGTCGACTTCGGTCCTTTTCGAGGGCCTTCATGACAATCCAATCGAGGTCGCCTTTGACCAATCTGCTAAGCTGAGTCGGCGGTATCTGCCGACTTGCTGCTACGCTCGCCAACATTTCCGATGTGCTCAGTCGGTCGCTTGGACGAGGCGGATCTTCCTCGCGAATCAGCCGGCGAACTTCTTCCCAAACGGCTTCCTTTAGTCGTTTCTTTTCGAGTGGGGTAGTTCCGGTTAGCAGTTCATAAAGAATCACGCCCAATGCATAGATATCCGTCCGAGTATCGATATCGACTGCGTTGCCACCGACTTGTTCAGGAGACATGTAAAGGGGTGTGCCTACCACAGCTCCAAAGGCGGTGTGAAGCGTCTGGTCGCTGAGCAAATGCAAAGAGTGCAGGGCCTTGGCCAAGCCGAAGTCAATGACTTTAGCGATCGGTTTTCCCTCGTGTTCGGTAACAAGAATGTTTCCAGGTTTGAGGTCGCGGTGAATGATTCCCTTTTGATGAGCGTGTTGGACTGCAGAGCAAACCGTTGAGAACAAGTCGAGGCGCTCGCGGACTCCCAGTCGATGCTGATCGCAGTATTCAGTGAGCGATAAACCTCGGACCAGTTCCATCACAAAATAGGGACGACCATTCTCGGTGGTTCCACCATCCATGACACGAGCGATGTTGGGATGGTCCATCAAAGCCGGGGCTTGGCGTTCGGCTTCGAAGCGAACCAGCACTCCCTCGGTGTCCATGCCGGGCCGAATGAGCTTGATGGCAACTTGACGTTTCACAGGAATGCGTTGCTCGGCCAGCCAAACCTGTCCCATTCCTCCTTCGCCCAAACGTTCGAGCAATCGATATCGACCGGCGATCAAGGTGGATTCGCTAGAACGGGGCGCATCAACGGTTGGAGTTCCGCTCGCGAGGCTTCCAACCACGAGGTTCGGAAATCGCTTTTCGTAGTCCCCCATAACAGGCATTTCGCCCGCTTGCCTTCGATAGTGCATCTCCAAACCGATCAACTCACGCAACAGCCCATCGCGTTGCTCTGTTGGGACTTTTTCAAGACATGCGGTGATATCAGGCCGGTGTCCTTGTTTAAGCTCGCCTTCGAACGCGTCGAGAATGGATTCAAAAGGATTCATGTTTGTTCGCTCCAAAGGTCTCGAATGAGCTGAAGTTTTCGATCGACGGTTCGTGGAGATAGGTTCACTCGAGACACGATCTCAGCATTCGTATATCCCTCCAATTTCAGAAGTGCGATTTGGCGGCAGTTATCGTCCAACAGGTTCAACAAGCGTTCGCACTCTTCTGACATTTCTGCAACGGCCTCTGGTGACGGTTCGGTGGACACTAGTAAATCGATAGGAGACTCGCCTTGCACGCCAGTCGCAAAATCGTTTTCGCCAAAAACTTTGCCACCGCCGCGCTTGAGTCGGCGTTCTCGAACGCTTTGGTCACAAGACTTGCGCGAGGCGATCACAGCCAGCAATGGCCAAAGGCTGTCGCGATCCAACAACTGGGGGAATTTACCATGTTGAGCACCCATGCATAGACTCTTGAAGGCACTCAGTGCCACGTCCTCTTCGTCTGCTTCTCGCTTGCTCGATGCCGCTAGTTTCATTCTTGCAAGTCCTACAAGGCGTTGAAAGTAACGATCCCAAAGCTTCGAGGCTGCATCCACTTCGCCAGCTTTGAGTTGATTCAGCCATAGAGTTATCGAATCGTTCTCACTCATATGCATATTTGTAACTGCTCAATAATCCCATGGTGTGGCGATTAAAGCCGGTTTTTTGGGGCGATGTGGTCAGGCGAGTGGCTCGACTAGGCGGCCGAAGGAATTGACTCGCTTGAATCATTCATCGCTTTGCGGCGAATCAGTTCCACCAGCGGTGGGATTTGACTTGTTTCACTCAACCGATCTGCCAAGTAAGCCCCAAAGCTCACGCCCAATTTGCGACAAGTTTTCTTCAAACTCATGAACGTATCTCGGCATCGACGGCCCACATCGCTCCGCGTGCCGCCGCTGATCTTTCGAAGCCTTGCGTACTCGCGTATGTCGTTCTCGGAAAGATTGTTGTGGAGC
>JANMNK010000309.1:0-6882 GCA_031373875.1 Pirellulaceae bacterium
CCCGCACGAAATGGTCTTTGCCGATGACGGTAGTTCGGATCGATCTTTGGCCATTTTGCAGCAAGCGGCACAATCGGACTCTCGCATCGTCGCGATTTCGCTTTCTCGTAACTTTGGACATCAGTCTGCTTTGGGAGCGGCTTTGGATTACACGACGGGCGACGTCATCGTGATTCTGGATGGCGATCTCCAAGATGACCCCGAACTTATTCCGCAATTCTTGGCCGAATACAACAACGGTTACGACGTGGTTTACGCGATTCGCGCTAAGCGCAAAGAAGGGCTGATTAAACGCGTTTGTTACTCTGCTTTTTACCGCATTATCGATTCTGTCGCCGACTTGCGATTGCCCCGCGGCTCCGGAGATTTTGCGCTTTTGTCGCGCCGGGTCGTGGATTTGATTCGCTTGTCACCCGAACGTCATCGATATTTGCGAGGGTTGCGAACGTGGTATGGTTTCTCTCAAAAAGGGATCGAAGTCGAACGATCCGCGCGTCATAGCGGCCAACCTAAATTCAGTATTCGACGGTTATTTGGGTTGGCATTTGATGGCATCTTTGCCTTCTCCATCATCCCCATCCGAATCGCATCGGCACTGGGATTGTTGGTCGTGTTTTGCTCGGTCCTTTTCGCAGGTTACTCGCTTTTTGCCAAGATCTTTTTTGACCAAACCAAGAATCAATCGCCGCC
This sequence comes from Pirellulaceae bacterium, assembly GCA_031373875.1. Classification (GTDB taxonomy): domain Bacteria; phylum Planctomycetota; class Planctomycetia; order Pirellulales; family Pirellulaceae; genus JANMGV01. The sequence continues at coordinate 691 of JANMNK010000309.1, forward strand.
AGGCTTCACGGCATTGATCTTTGCAATCACATTCCTTGGCGGCATGCAGCTCTTGTTCCTCGGCATCGCGGGCGAATACATTGGTCGCATCTACAATGAAGTTAAACGTCGTCCGCATTACGTTGTCAAGAAAGTCATTCGGGCCGATTGAATGGACTCGACGTACGCACAGAACTACGAACGGCTCTATCGTCATCATTGGTGGTGGCGCTCTCGCGAAAGATTCCTCGTCGAGTTGTTAAGAAAAACACAATTCCCTCGCGATGGCAATGTGCTCGATATTGGATGCGGCGGCGGGTGGAGTTTTGATGTGCTCAGTCAATTTGGCCACGAAGTTTCGGGCGTAGAAAACGACGAGGCCCTCGTCGCCGCCGGAGGTAGCCGGCGCGAACAAATCTACTGCGGGCCATTCGATCGCAGTTTCCAACCGAATAAGACGTTCAACTTGATCGTCATGCTGGACGTCTTAGAACACATGGCCCAGCCTCAGTTGGCGCTGGACTACGCAGCCGAATTGCTTGTGCCCGATGGTCGGCTGGTTATTACCGTTCCCGCAATGCCCTTGTTATGGACTTCGCATGACGATTTGAACCATCACTTCATCCGATATACGAAGTCCACGTTACGACCGGTTATTGAGAATGCGGGATTGAATATCGACCGGATGCAATACTTTTTCCATTGGCTGGTGCCTTTGAAGTTGGCCGTGCGTTTCAAAGAATCGATGGTCTCGACAAAACCCCAATCGCCGCAAGTGCCGAAGTTCCTCGTGAACGCCATGTTTCAGGGACTTTCGCGCGTCGAGCAAAAATTGCTCACGCGCGTTCCCATTCCCATCGGCTCTTCCTTACTTTGTGTCGCTCGTCGCTCTGAAAATCGACGCATAAATTAAGTCCGAACCCCTAATTTAGTTTTCTCGCGTTAAAATCGGACTACTTCATTAATGCGAAGTAAAATCACTGCGAACAATTTTGCTCGCAGCGAATTGTGCGACAAGTGTTCAATCTAGGGCTTGGGATTCAACGCGTCGGAGTCGATCAATTCGCCACCATTCACCGAGATGAGAGCGTTAGCAAGCTCCTTGGTAATCGTGGCCGAAATACTTCGTACCGAGCCATCCAAAAATCCTGCTGGGAATCGTTTAGTCCCCTCCGATATGATCTTGGCCAGAGGATCGGCCGAGTCGATTTCCATGTCCTCGGGTTTGGTCCAAATCACGCTGTGTTCCGGAGCGGCTTCGACCAGCCAAATCGTATTGCTGGTTCCATCCAAAACATGTTGAAAGAACAGTGCCTCGCTAGGCGTACCCAATGCTGAATTCTTGGTGATGGGAGACACGTAGCGAGTGTGACCTTTCTCTAAAGGTTTGCCCTCTCCCGCTACCGGCGATACATACACGTTCGGCATTTGGTCGATTAACGCTTTGTTGTGCGCGCTATCCCAAGGCTCGTCGAGATGGAATTTGTTGTACAAGTCGCTCTGGTCAATGTAAGGCAGCAACAGCACGCGCCAGCTCAACAAACGATTTCCGTTTTTGTCGGCTAGTGCTTGAGGAGGAAATGAGTTTGCGACCGAAGCGAAGTTATGGAATGCCAAGCCAATCTGTTTCATGTTGTTCATCGACAATTGCGATCCGGCACTTTCTCTCGCTTTAGAGAGAAGTTTCGGCAGGGTTTCCCCGATAGCTGATTCTGGAATACCGACGTGCTCATTCTCTGCAATGAACAACTGGATTGGCTCAGAACTGGATACTGCAGCTTGAAGCATACCGTTTGCCACGCTCGCAAATTTGGATGCGCTATCGGTCGTCTTGAAAGCACTATCAACAACTGGATTTTGCCCAGCGGCCTTTTCCGTCATGGTCATCCATTGAAGATCTGACAAATGTTGCAAAATTGCACCCATCGATTCGCTTGCCTCGCCTTTGGGTATCATTTGCAAGACGGTCTGAAAGAACGCGGGAGGCGGTGCTATCGCTAATCCATGAATGCCTTCGGAATTAGCAATCGCCGTTTGCATTGCGACCGACGGCTTGTCGACGGCTTTCAGAATTTTTTCGATGCCCTGTTTGTTTGCAGCGACCAGCACGGCGGTTGGGGTTTCATGAAATACTAAGTTGGCCAACACTTGGTTGCTTCGAAGCTTTTTTGCGATTTCGGCTGGCTTCTTACACGGCAGCACGGCCGCAATACTCGTTGCGTCTCCTAATATCGCCGACATGCCTCCAAGGAAATAGGCTTTTTCTATCTTTGCTTCGTTCAGCAACTTGCGGATTGATTTGGCCATTTCCATTTCCTGAGGTGGCAGTGGTCTTGCCGTCAATGACTCGAGCACCGACTGGATCTGCTCGATATCCAGTTTGTTGATGTCGACCCAACCGATCATGTTGACGTCAGCATCAAGGTATTCTTCAATTGCTGGATGCTTTTTCTTACCATACGTTTGAGCGAAACTCGGCGACGAAAAACTAAAGAGCGAGTAAGCCACAATGGCAGAACAAATGAGACATTTTTGGAATTTCATAATTGAACTCTCATACAAAAGATATGTTTTTTGAAAAGGCAAAATCACTTGGAGATCGTGATGCGAACTTTGCGAAGTTCTTCGGGCAAATTAGGAACGTCGACAGCAAAACAAGCGACATCCTTTCCATTTTCGTCGACGACTTCATAGCCAATCGTTTGGCCGGTGAACGGGTCCAGCAAAGCTGGCAATTCCTCAAGGTCGGAGAGTGACTTGGGAAGCTGATTGTTATGTGTCTCCGCATAGTAACGAACTGCTTCGATGGTCACCAAACGATTGTGAAACGCTAAAATTCGCTGATCGGCGATTCCTGCAGCCGTAGTAGCAGGATAGAGCAATCCACCAAGCATCCCGGCAAACGACTGCTTGTTGGCGCTCGTCCATTGCTTAAATTCTTCGTCATCCTTTTTTCGCATTTCGTTGTCCATTGCATAGGGCAAATAATACTCCCGAGTCATTCGATCACCCCATTCGCGCAATTGGTATACCGTATCCACAGCGATCGCTTGTTCTGCGCACATGGCATTCACTCGGTCGGCGGCCAAACCGTATCGAAGCAATCGATCCTTTGCAGCTTCTTCACCTGTGGAAATCTGAACCGCAAGTGCAACCGACAATGCGAGGCCATGACCGCCACCGGCTTGCGTTACCAATTGCTCCAGTTCCCTGACTGATTCTTGCCATTTGCGAGCCCACGTGGCTTGATCCCATTCTGTGTTCTCAGCATTCTTCAATACGGGTACCAATCGTTCGACGGTAGAAAATTCGAATTCCATCGCCCGCTGCATGGGCTGAGGTGAGTGGGGGACCGTAGATAAAGCCCAATAGAGATTGGGGCAACCAGGCGTTCGAATCGCATCCAAGACCACGCTTTGCATGATGCCTTCGATGGCGACGCCAACAAGCTGCTGAATCAACGTTTCGCCATTCCGAAGAAAGGCGGCTAGCCGATAGCCAGTCTGGATTGTTATGAAAGCGCTATCAAAATCGCCTCGTTGAAGTTGCTCCAACGCGCGAAAACGAAGCAGACGTGCCAAGTCGCGGGCCTCCTGCACCTCCGGCAACAAAAAGGAATAGATTGCCGGTCCTTCAAGATCGCGCAAACGATGATCCCAAGTCATGTCTTCGCACTTTGCAAACTGCTCAAGCTCACTCAAAGTCGATTGATAGGGCGCCAAATATTTGGCAATATCTTCGGCCTTCGGATCGGCGTCGCCCACGGCCACTTGGTAGTCGTCCCAAGCTTTCTTGTGTGCCACCTGCACTTGGAGACTGAGCGTCACGGCTCGTGAGAAATGCAAATAGGCGTTGCCTGCCCGAAGACTTCGCGGATGTGGCCAAAACCGATAGCGGAAAATCGGCACGGGCTGATCGGCAGGCTCGACGGCCATCACCGATTGCCGCTTGGGCTTTGCAGACTCCGGCTTGGTTGGTCCTTTAGTAAGCCGCTCAAGTGTCATTGTTGAGCCAAGCTGCTCAGTCGGTTTATCACTTTGGGCCTCAACGCCCACATTGAAAAACAGCCCCAGGCAACAGCCTATGGCCGTACAATGAACCCAATTTCGTACTAACATATCGAAATCCTTTGATAAAGATTACTAAAGCAAATCTTGAACAGATTCAGCCTGCATTGGCTGATACCTAAGAATAATGGAAGGGGAATCGGCCCCAGTCGATGCCGAGGCGTCTCCACGCGAGGGTGTCAAGCGGAGGGTATCGTTTAATTGTTTCGTATCCACGAAACGCGCAGTTAACCTCTTGGGATTGTCGCTGATCGCGGGCTGATCGCGGGCACCGGTTGCCCATTGAGTCAACCACGCGACACTGTCCCAAACGAACGGATTACTTTCCTTTTCTGACGTCAACTCAGTTGAATTTCGAGAACTTGTTTTCTCTGAAGAAACAATTGGTTCCGTCGATTGCGTCCTAGGGGCAGGTTGGACGGGTGCAGCATTTTTCTTGCTCGCCACGCCTTGGTTATTTGTGCCGCTGTCAATCGGACGAAACCAAATCACCGAAGCCAACAACCCAGCCGCCAACCCCGCAGCAAGTCCTGACGAAAATGTCGACCAGCTACCCAGCACCGGCTGCTTTCCAAGTACCAGCCGCTTGCCGAGCGGCTGCTCACATTGTTCCTCCCCCCCAAACAACCCTTGCTGTTTCAACGCGGCAGCCCAGCCTGCTTGAAAAAAAGTCTCTTCGGTGTTGCACGGCGAAGCAGGACGAACCGTCCGAAGCAAATTCTCGAAAGCTTCGTTATTCGATATAGCGTTGTTGTCTTCGTTCATAACCGTTACCTTAGAAATTCATCTGCCCGATTCATCGTTGCGAACGCTACTGGTCAACAACAGTCGCATACGTTCCAAACCAGCCGAGTACTGCCGATGCGCTGACGAATGCGACAAGTCGAACGCTTCGGCAATTTGTCGAAAAGTCAAACCTCCCCAGAGATGCGCGACGACAATCTCGCGCGTCGACTCGTCGAGCTGAGTCAGAGCCGATTGGACTTCGTCAGTCGAGACCGACTCGTAAGCGTCGGACGAAATCGGCTCGAACCAAGCCGTCCGCTCGCTTGCCACGCGATCCTCGTGCTTTTTCCGGCGTCCTTCGGATCGAGCCCGGCTGATCGCCGCATTGCGAGCAACGCGAGCCAGCCAAGCAACGGGATCATCCGGCACAGGAGATTGCGAAGCCAGCCGAACAAACGCTTCTTGAACGCAGTCGTCTGGATTTGCACAGCGCGTGCGGCATACAAGCATCAATGCCGCGCCATGTTCCCGCCAGAGTTTTGCAAGTTCATCCGCCGAGATCACATCGCGCTCGCTTTCCCAATCCAAAGAACTGACCGCTCACAAGAATGACGCCGCCCAAGGCAGCTTGTCCCAGAAAATTCAATTCTGCTCGAAAACTAAGCATTTCGCACGGTCGAACGTTGATATTTGATTGCTTTCCGCAGCAAACCCTGCTGATCCGACGCCAAAAAGGCAGTTTCGTCCGGGCCGAATTCGATTCAAGCTGTTGCAGAATTCGCACGCTGCAAAATGCGCGATCAGAAGGAAATGAGCCCATTCTTCGATCAGGGTGCTTTCGTCGGGCCGATATATTCTTGGGCGACAACAATGTTGTCAAACGTAACGATATTGATCGGGTTCTTGGTCCAGCGATCAGTCACGTAGGACTCCAACGTGAAAGCGTTTGCCCACAAGGTCGGACTCGTTCGCCAAGGTATCCCCTGCCAGTGACCTCGCAGTTTTCCATCGATCCAAAAAGCTTGCTCGCCATCGGGCTGGTTCGGCGTGTTGTGCTTGAGCATCATCTCACAGCAAATCCATTCGCCGCGTCGAATGTTCTCCTGCCCATTTGGCAAAAAACTATTGCCCCAGTACTTGCCATCGGGCGAAGGTTTCATTTCATGCCAGTAGCTGTAAAAATTCCACTGTCCCGGTGGCGTCAACTTGCCCCAGTTTCCCCATGGCTCAAGCGCCGTCGAAAAGCGTGAATCGCCAGCAGGCTTTTCACCAGCACCACCGAATCCGCTCCATCGATCGCCACCCTGTAAACTTCGATTTGCGCGGACCGTACAAAAGTGATGAACGTAGTCGCAATCCTTGTCGAATTTTACGTACCACCGAAAAAACATAGAATCCGCCGACTCAAACCACTTGGTCA
>JANMNK010000314.1:0-2907 GCA_031373875.1 Pirellulaceae bacterium
CACAACCACAGAAGCGGCATTTGCTGCAATGGCTTCATGACGCGTTGTTCCGCGAACTCGAAGCCAGGGTAGATCCAAGCATTGAACGTGGAATGCCAACAATGCCGCTCGAGTTTTCGGAAGATAACACAACGGCAGCGAAGGCGTTGGTTATGTTCCATGTTCTCAATGAGCGAGATTGGAATAACATCGAAGCGGGTTTTTTTATCAGACACGTATTCGAAAACATCCTAGGTATCGTGGGTGCAATTTTAGACCCGCATTGCCATTTGCGAAACGATTAACAAAACAATATCACGCGGTTATTTAGCAGCGTGAAAAGATATGTCCTGAATCATTAGGAGGGGCAGACTATGACCGAGCGAAAACTAGTGACGATTGACGAGCTATCAGAAATCTTGAGTCTCACGCCAAGCACAATTGCGACCCTAGTAGTTCGCGGCAAACTGCCAGGACCGATTGAGTTTTCGCAGAAAGTAAAGCGTTGGGATTTGCAAGAGATTTGGGAAGTTGCCGACCGTCTTATTGCAGAAAAAAATTCAGAATTCAAAACTATTCCAGAGGATTAAACACTATGAGTACACGAAGCGTATCACAAATTGAGCAAGAGTATTTTGAGCTTGTCGAAAAGGCCGATGGCATTTTGAACCAAGCGAAGTCTGACCGGCGCGACCTATCGCCTAATGAGAAAAGCGACGTCAAGACGATCACCGATAAACTCGAAACCCTCGACGCAGAACGGACCGTTGCGAAGGCAAAGGAATCTTCGTCGATGGCCAATGCGAGAGCAAAAGGCGAACAGTTATTTTCTGACCGCATGGGCACCTATTCCCATCGTGAAGGCGATCCAATCGTTTTAACTGCCACCCAAGGTTTGCAGTTGTCGCAAGATCACCGCGATTTACCACCACATGCGTTCGGCGAATTCTGCAAGGCTCGTGTGGCTGGCGTGAATTCCAAAACACATCGTTCGATTCGTAACGCGATGAGCACGAGCGACAACACAGCCGGCGGGTTTATGGTTCCCGATGTTCTTAGCGACCTCGTGATTGACAAGGCTCGTGCAAAGTCTCAATTGCTTGCGGCGGGTGCGTCGATTCAGTTGATGAATTCCGAGAGTCAAACATGGGCAAAGGTTACTGGCGATCCGACTTTCGAAACGAAGGCAGAGAATGCGGCATTCACTTCGACTAGCATCACGTTTGGGGCTGTAACCGCAAACAGCCAAACAATCGGTTGCTTTATCGAATGTTCGCGGGAGCTCGTGGAAGATGGCCAGAACTTCCCGCAGTTGCTCGAATCGGTTTTGGTTCGTGCGATTGGTGCACAGTTGGACAAATACGGATTGCAGGGCACCGGCTCTGCACAGCCAATGGGTTTAATCAACCATCCAGACATCAGCGCCACCGGTTCCGTTGGTGCGATTGCATGGGCTGATTTGAGCACAGCGGCAACAGCGGTTCGGAATGCGAACTATGAGCCAACAGGCTACATTTTGAATCCGAGCATCGACGAAGATTTGGCATTGTTGGCCGACAGTCAAACGCGATGGTTAGGAGCACCGGAAAACGTGGCAAACTTGTCGCGGTTCTCGACGACTAACATGGTTGCTACCAGTATGGTACTTGGCGACTTCTCGCAAGTGTTTTGGTGCATTCGCCGAGGGGCTCTCGTGGAAGCGTCAGCAGTCAGCGGCGATGCGTTCAAAAAACACCAAGTCCATTTTAAGATTGTGTTCCGTGGCGACTTCGTTTGCGCGAATCCAGCGGCGTTCCACATTCTGAACGGCATCACGACCTAAACAAATGAACGGCATCAGTGGCGCTCTCCACTGGTAACTACCCGCTTGGCTCTGGAATGCAGTCAGGCGGGTTTTTTTACGTCAATAGTCGAAAACAAAGGCCCGCATTTGACGTATACGGCGATTGGACAAGCAAGTTCGATGTTCGAGTCATCGGATTTTGCGATGCGTTAAACGAAGCGTGGGCATGAGCAGGCCGAAGCTAAAAAACGACAAGTAAGAAAGCCAAATTCTGTGGTGGAAACATTTCCACAACAAAACGAAGGCAAGGCCCGCGACAAGATCGGTTCGCGCATTGGAGTCAGTGGTAAGTCCATCGACAAAGTTGCGACCGTGGCAGATGGTTTGGGCGTGGTTGTTAGGTAATGGCGAAATCGAACGAAAAAGACCGTCACAGTTTGCGGGGGGGGGATTGCATCGGTTCCAATAACCTTTGATCAACTAAAAAGAGTCAAATGGTATACCCTCTTAACTACCGCCAAAGGCCGTTTATTGAGGATTTTCGAGAAGTGCGATTTTGCAGAATTCGCAAGGGAAAACAGCGTTTTCCAGGGAACGAAAAAAGTGGGATTTTCCTTTCAAGACCGGTGCAATAAACCGCTCTGCCACCCATCCTGTTGGTGTTTAGAATCGCTGGCGGTGCATTCGCAGCAGTTTGTGTTGCTGGATCAAATGCGTTTGACGCGATTCGGTTGCTTGGAAACTTTATGACACTTGGGATTAAACTGTCAATTCCTAATCGACTATTTCTCGGCCAAAACTGCAATTGTCGCGAATTGCTCTTTCAAAGAATCGCAAGATTGCGGCATAAACTGAAGGACACGATTATTCTAAAACGGCTCGTTGTCATTGCCTTCTTCGTCATCGGAATCATCCGGGTCGAACGGGTCAAAGTCGTCTATTTCCTCAAAATCAGGATGAAGCGGGTCGTCCGGATCAAAGAAAAAATCCCCCAGTCCCAGCGGCACTGCAGAGCCACCGAGTGAACGGGCTTTGCGTTTCGAGAGTTCCTCAAGGTCCAAGGCATCATCGCCCAAGCAGTTCTGCAACGCCTCGTGCCAGATTTGATCTTTGCTTAACGGATGGTCCGGAGTTTGCGAAAGCCG
>JANMNK010000323.1:0-6703 GCA_031373875.1 Pirellulaceae bacterium
CCTGGCGGCAGAAATTCACACGCAACCAGGCGAAATTGCCTGGGACCGATTCATCGTTCAAGACATCGATTTCGATGGCCGACCCCCGGATTCCCGATTGCAGAAAGTCTGCGAGACAATTGTCCAAGCGGTCAATCCAAAAAACCTCAATCCACCGACTTTTCGAAGTGTCTGGAAATCCAAGTCCATCGCGTCTCAGACCGCCATCCGAACCCAGCCAATTCAAGTTCAATTCGACAACAGTACATCCGAAGAATTTACGATCATTTTTATATTTGCATACGATCGCCGGGGTTTGCTGTATTCTATCTCAAAGGTTCTGTTCGACGCTGAAATCGTTTTACAAGTTGCCAAAATCAGCACCCATCTCGATCAGGTGGTAGACGTATTTTACGTAACCGATATCGCTGGAAAAAAGATTACGGAACCCACTAAGCTGTACATGTTGCGCCAACGGCTTTTGTCTGCCATCGAAACAGAATAAACCGATTAACTTAACAGTCATCTGGCGCATTCTAAATTACCGCAATTGGAATAAATTACCGAGTCAGCAATTGCGGTATACGTCTGTGAAAATTCTATAGCCATCGCACGCGATTTCATTTGCACTTTCTTAATGCGAGCGCACGATTGATCAGTTTCGATGAATTGCGCCGATGACTCCCGCTGCGATATGCATCTCGCAGTTAACGTGGAATGAGTTGCCACATTTAAAGGAAATTGACAGCGGCGCGCGTCGATACTCTTGATGGTTTTGGACGGATTCAAACTCCATTTCACTACGGATGGTACTCTCATGCAACGCACGAGGCCTGTTGCGGTTGGTTTAGCGATTACTTTTTTGTGCTCCGTTTGCGTTGCGCAGGAAAGACGCTCTCTGACCCTTTCTAAGTCCCGGCAATCTCTGGTCTCGTTCCACCAAGCGGACAATCCAATGGAAAGTGCGGATCTCGCACCATCTCCGTTTGAGCCACCCTTCTTAACCAATACAAACAACACGATCGCATCGACGCCGAACGAAACTGGCCGTCAGGTTGCTGTCCCGCTGCCTCCTGTCGGTCCGTCATTCAATTTTGGACGTGCACCGGAAGAAGTCGGATATGCTCCATCCCGAGGGGAAAGGCCCAATCCATTGCTTGACCTCATGACGGACGATCCCTGTGGATACGACGTTTGGTACTGCTACTGGTGTACTCGTGCCGCGGCGCACAATCGAAAACACCATTATGTACACAGCCATGCACCTCATGGCTATCATGGAGCTCAAGGTGCTGGACATAATTGCAATGGCACTGATGGCCGTTATTGTTTTGTACCGCGACCTTATTCCATGGGCGCACAACCTGTGTGCTTTGCCCCGCAACCGGTCAGCTATTTTGCTGGGCCCATTGGGCAGCCTTATTACCCCCTTGGTTTTTCGCCTTTGGGTGTACCTGTAACCGCCCAAATTCCTGTCGGGAATTATTCCCGTTAGTTGAAATTGCTTGCAAATTCGATCGTGCAACTTCTTTGCGTTTTGCGAAAATTCGATGCACTGACCGAAAAAGGAAATCCGATAATATTGTTACCACGGATTGGGAGGGTGGGACGAATCCTAGCATTCGTTCCAGCGACATGTGGGGTCGTGGCGCGACGATGGAGCGGCGTGCCACGACCTTTTCGTGTTTCTAGGCTATGACGAATTGCTTTTGGTTACTCTTTTCAAGCCTCGTCTATTTAGACCGCTTCGCTGGCCCAGCCCGCGATATCTTGGGCTGTGTCATCGGAATTCGTCCCGAGAGACAATAGCGATGGTAAATCGGAAAAGCGTTCTACCAAGTTCGCAACGGAATCGATAATCATGTCGGGGCGATAGGCGTGACGATTTAAATCTTCTCGTTTGGTTCCCCCGGACAGTACCAAGACGGTTCGATATCCCATTTGAACGCCACCGAGAATGTCCGTTTCCATGGTGTCACCAATCATCACCGTCCGGGAACTTGCCGTTCGCAATTCGTTGCGAGACAAACGCATCATGACAGGACTGGGTTTGCCCACGCTGAACGCTCGTATGCCGGTTGCTGTCTCAAGGAAAGCAACCGTCGCTCCGCAACCCGATCGTAGTCCGCTTTGGGTCGGGCAATTCGGGTCAAGATTCGTTGCAATCAATTTGGCACCCCGCATGATCAATTGGACGGCTGTTTCCAGCATTTCATGCGTTACGGTTTTTCCTTCGCCGACAACGACATAATCGGGGTCCTGGTCCACAATGGAAAAGCCGTTGTAATGCAACGCTTGAAGCAGACCACCTTCGCCAATTACAAACGCAGTTCCTCCTGGACGCTGTTTTGCTAGGAAACGAGCGGTCGCCATAGCGCAAGTAAAAACGTGATCTTCAGGGGCTTTTACACCCAGTCGAGCAAGTTTTGTAGACACATCGCGCCTTGTGCGTTGGCTGTTGTTCGTGAGGAAACGGAAAGGAATTCCGTGCTCCAAAAGCAATGCGATAAATCGGTCAGCGCCAGGGATTAGCGTGTTCCCACGGTAGATGACGCCGTCCATATCGATTAAGAAACCGTAACGCATCATTCCAGAATCCTCCGCTATTGAATGCAGGTCGGACGGTCAAAGGTCCGAACCTGCTGAAACTCAAACTAGCTGGGGCTCGCGTTCAGAGCTTACAGGTAGATGTAGCCCTCTTCGCCGTGTTCAACCAAATCCAATCCAGAATCTTCGACTTCCGGAGCAGGTCGCAGGCCAAAAATCGCTTTGACAATCAGTGTGATGACGAGCGTTACTAAAACACTCCAAACGATCGTTAAGCCAACTGCCTTTAGTTGATTAAGAAGCAATCCATCTTTCAACGGGCCAACAACCGGATTTGCTGCTTCACTTGCAAAGTAACCGGTGAGAATTGCGCCAAGTGTTCCGCCCACGCCGTGAATACCAAAGGTATCCAAAGCGTCATCGTATCCCAAGAATCGTTTCAAATAAGCTACTGCAAGATAGGGGACAAGTCCCGCGATGAGTCCCATAATTACAGCAGAGTTCGCTGTGACGAAGCCAGCCGCTGGAGTAATCACAACGAGTCCGGCGACAATACCCGAGCAGAAGCCAAGGACCGATGGTTTGCCACGAAGCACCCATTCGAGAACTGCCCAAACAAATCCAGCCGTAGCGGCCGCGAGTGTTGTGGTCATGAAAGCATTAGCAGCAACACCGTCCGCTCCAAGAGCCGAGCCTGCGTTAAATCCATACCAACCTACCCACAACATTCCCGTACCGACCATGCACAAGACCATGCTGTGCGGTGGCATGTGAGTCTTGCCGAATCCTTTTCGTTTGCCGAGCAAAATACAAAGTACTAATGCACTCCAGCCCGACGTCATGTGAACCACAGTACCGCCAGCGAAATCAATTGCTTTGATCGAAGCCCCTGGGTTCAGCGGGCCACACATCAGACCAGTCGTACTCCAAACCATATGGGCAAACGGAAAGTACACGCCGAACATCCATAAAGTTACAAATGCTAAAACCGAAATGAACTTCATGCGTTCGGCTATCGCACCCAAAATCAAGGCTGGAGTGATAATGGCGAAGCTCAATTGGAACATGGCCCACATCGCATCGGAAATCCACCAATAGCCAGCCCCGGAAGCGTAGGGTGAAACACCATTTAGAAAACTGTATTGAAAATCTCCGATGTATGCGTTGCCTGCACCGAAAGACAGACTGTAGCCGCACGCCCACCAAAGGATGGTGACTAGACCAGAAATTCCCAAGCACTGAGCGAGAACAGAAAGCACGTTTTTCCTACGGACAAGACCGCCGTAGAAAAGTGCCAAGCCTGGCAGCGTCATGAAAATGACCAATGCCGTGCTGATCATCTGCCAAGCGTTGTGGCCAGGACCGGGGCCAGCGATGTTCGATTTCCACTCACTAGTTCCGTCCTTGCCCGGTTGCACATTCTGAATGTACTTTTCGAGGTCAAATATCCGCTGTTCAAGAGTTGGACCCGCAGTTTCTGCTGTCGCAACAGAAGCCATTTCCGCTGGTGCGGTTTGCGTTGCCTCTTGAGAGTATGCAGTCGAAGTCAAGAAAACATTCGTTGTGATCAACGATAAAAAGAAAAGACCAATTCGGGCAAAGGCCAGGAACTCGGATTTCTTCATCATAAAAGCTGCCTCGACTTTCGGTTTATTATGAACGCGATTCTCAAAACCAGGGGCCAGCATGAGTTTGTCCACTTCGAACAAACAATTCCAGCCCTCAAAAGCTGGACGACACCAACCAAAAGACTAGGTTAATGGAGAAGGGAACAGTCAAATCCCCAAGACTATATTTAGGTCGCACAAGCCGACTTTACGTTCGAAAGTGACATTTGGACGCAGCCGCAAATTTTTCGGGAGTATTAGCGCGATTAGCAGCGTTTATCTTGATGGTGATTGACACCGCGTTTCCTGTGCGAAGAACAGTCGTCGCACTGACAAACTACTGGATTTCATCGTTATAAGGCCGACGCACATAGACAAGCCACTCCTGTATCCATGGCCACGCTGCTGGCTGCTGTGATTGCGATCCAGCGAGACTGCTTCGCAGAATGGACGCCACGCCTCAGTATCAGATCGGGACTTTGCCTACTCCTTTCGCACTTTGTTGAACATGTTGACGAGAAAGAGATACATGTCAAACCCCGCTGGCAGTTCGACTTTCGTTGCCAACACTGGCCATCAAGCGTGCAGCTTAGGAACCGATTGTTCTTCAAAGGGAGCCGCGAACAATGAATTGAAAGTTGACTTGATTGTGTTAAATTGGTCGGTAGCCTTGGCACAGACTAACGATCTGCATGCTTCACTGGGTTAACATTTTCAAGCAACAAGCCACGCCATCAATCTTGTGTTTCCAGAGAATTGAGTGATTCGATGGGACGTAGGCTTCTCATTCCTTAAGTCCCCGTTTGTATTTGCACGACGCACTGAAAAAATTCGGTTTAGATAGAAAGTCGTTTTTTGTGATCTCTGTTTACCACGGCATGGGTTTGTCGATTCCTTATCCAGAAAATTGGATGGTCTCCAATGATGGATCGGATAAGGATACGGACAGTGTTTTTATCGAAAGTCCCAATACCGCCTTTTTGTCCGTGTCCCTATACGACGATTCTACTGAGCCATTGCAAGCGATCGAACGAGCAATGGAAGCAATGCAATCCGAGTATGAGGATATTGAATACGAAGACATCGAAGTCGACCTGGAACTGGTGGACATCAAAGCTCGTGAATTGCGATTCTATTTTTTGGACTTGGTCGTTGTTTCGCGTTTGATCGCTTTTCGAGTTGGCCAAACAACGTATCTGGTTCAGCAACAGGCAGAAGATCGCGAATTCGGTGAGCTTGAGCTCGTGTTCTTCGCAATGATGTTTGGCATGGCCAAGGCAATCAACGAAACGAAATAGTTTCGATCCTTGGCTACCGGCAGATATCGCCGGTTGCAAAACATCCCAATCCATTCATTCACCTGCGTCTACGGGAATGCAACCATTCTGCGCAGCAGGGTCGCCTGCTGTGGATCAGGCCTCAGCGGGGTGTCAAAAGAAAAAACCTAGAAGTCTCGGTACCGCCAAAACCTCTAGGTTCGATATTCTGCGTACGGGTTAACGCCAAACTCTATTTCATGCAATCGCACGAATCGCAGCAGCAATCGGAACAAGTGCAAGGACCGCCATCACAACAAGCGCATCCTGCATCGCATGTGCCGCAGTCGCAAGTCGTTGCAGTCGACATCACGACTTGATTAAGGCAGCAACCGCTCGACGTGTCGCATGGGGAGTGCTCTTTCGAACAGCAGTTGAGACTCGCCACGAACTTCGCAGCTTGATCCGCTTTTTCAAGGCCACATACCGTGTCGCAAAGACAATCTTGGCAAACACAAGCTGAACCAGAGCAGCAATCGCAACCTGCGACACATGCCTCGCAGCAACTAGATTGTGGAGATTGAACAATCGAACAACGAGACTTTCCCGAGTGATGAACACTCATAAAAGCGCCCGCAAAAAGGGTCGCCAACATCATGGAATACTTGATCATAGTAAATTTCCTACTCAATGTTAAAAATCAAAATCAAAAAACTCAGTCGGTGGTTGAGTAGATTTTCAACATTGCCAACTACATTGCCTGGAACACGTATTTTTGGAGCTCGCGAAATAGATGAATTGCCGACCGCTGGCACCCAGCGGATCGGCGTGACGTGACGGCGAGGAATTGAACCACTTCGCCAGCCCGCCAACATTCTTCGAACGGAAGGGATCAGCAGAACTGCGTGGCGAACGGATGACTTGGCTAGGAATGGCGATTTCAGTATCACAGCATGCACAACAGCCACGGCTGAATTTCCCTAATTCCAAGCGGGTCGCAATTTTGTTTTCTTTCGAGCAGCACTTTTGCTCGCCTGCATCTCCAGCCGAAATAGTACAGCCATCGTACGAATCAGGTTCAACGCAACAGCGCTCTCTCGAGTCCGTGTCCACCATCCGACGGCAGCAGGCTTCGGGGAACGCTGGAACTTGGAAGCTCATCACCAGTGCGAGGGCCAGAGCGAGAGTCGTTTTCATACGTTGTATGCAAATCATTTCGGTTCGTTCCGAACACGTGTTGCGGGGGGAAGGAAAATTCTCTCCGCCATTTAACTATCCAACGGCATCCTCGCCTGGGAGTAAAGTTTGTATACG
>JANMNK010000349.1:0-5069 GCA_031373875.1 Pirellulaceae bacterium
GCTATCGCAACTCCCCACACCTTCGGCGAATATTTACGACGGTCCTATCTGAATCTGTTACCAGCAATTAGTTTTGGTGGCTTTGCAAACGGTTCTTCGGCGACCGTCGAATTTGAGATATCAAACCCGCAGCTTCTAAACTTCGAACTTGCCGTCGACATTCTGGAACGTCCGCTCGTAAACTCGTCTGCCGATGATCGGTGGACTTCTATTCCTATCGTCAATCCGTCGTTCGAGGTAGCTAACGAAGGTTCTAACCTGTATGGACCAGCGTTTGGTTGGCAAGGCGGCGAAACACGCCAGACCTTTCCGCCCAACTCTGAGTTTTACGGAAACGGCGCGACGGATGGAAATTATGTAATGCGATCGTCGCCGTCTTCCATCCCGAGTCCACTCAAACAGAATTTGAGTCAATCGCTTGAGCGTGACACAGTGTACGTTCTCGAAGTAGACATTGGTCGATGGCTTTCCCATGTGACCGATAATGAACAATACTACGTTAGGCTTTACGCAGGCGATAAAATGCTCGCCGAAGTTACCGGAGTCGATCGTCCACTTTTGCGCGGGCAGTATTTAAATACCGTCCTAACGTACACATCGACCAACAACGACTTTCTGGTCGCGAACGCGGATCGAACGCTTCGAATTATGCTCTACGGAACTCAATACTATGTCTTCTTTGATAACCTGCGGCTGAGCAAAAAACCAATTTATACGTCACCCGACAAAACCAATCTTGCATCCACACGGGATGTCTATTTCATTGGCAACAGTCTTACTAACCAGTTGCTTCAAGGCGACGGACTCCAGCAACTCGCCAAGTCCGTCGGGGAAACTTCTGTCTTTTCGTCGTTCCAAATTCGCGGCAACACTTCCCTTACACAGCACTTGCAAAATCCCGACAGCAACAACAGCTTTTCAGGTTACTCTAATTGGCAGTTGAGTTTCGATCATGCTCAATACGACGCGCTCGTCCTTCAACCGTTCATCGGTAAAACGCTTCGCGAAGAATTGGCTTCGGCCAAGGAACTCATCCGTAAATTTAAGGCAAATAAGGCAAACGAAAATTCACGCATTCTTATTTACGCGACCTGGGGCAACGAATCGCCATCGCGAGGTACTCGATTCATGGACACTTGGGAGCGACGCGATATTGCTCTCGACGGTCTTTTTATACAGTCAGAGCGTACTTACGAAATCTTCATGAACGAGATATGGAAAGAATTTCCCGAAGCCGAGATCATCCCCGCTGGTCACGTCTTCTACGAAGTTCTTAATCAGGTACGAACTAACCAAGTTACCATTCCGGGCATTCGTACAACCATCGATCTTATTGAAGACGAGCGAAATCCGGACACAACAGCAGGTATTCATGTGTATGCGTCTGGCCGCTATTTAGCAGGCATCACTGCACACGCTATCCTTCACCAAAGCTCGCCTATCGGTTTAGGTTACACATCGAGCTATACTGCAACGTCGAGCGGTGACAAGGGGCTAAATTCGGCTGCGGCGGCATCTGTGCAAGCAATTGCATGGCAAGTAATTCGCAAGATGCTGCATCAAAGCCCGTCGGTGTCGAATTCGTTACATCCTGGAGCTTGGACCGAGGTTTTGATCCAAAATCCTAACTTTGAAGTTGGCCCTGGAACGAGTGGAACGTCCATTTCCGAGGTTCCGATACCGGGTTGGTACGGCACAGGGATTTGGAATCCAAACGAAGCGAACTACAACGCCTCATCCCAATTCGGAAATGGCCCGCAAGTAGCTTTCGCTGCAGCCGGCAAGGTTGCTTCGATGGCGCCCTATACCGGTGATAGCCTGCCGAAGAATAGTTTGCAGCGTCCCGGTTTTCTTCAAATTCTTTCAACTCCGCTCGAAGCAGATCACGAATATGAGGTGACAATCGACGTTGGAAGGTGGCTTTATGATCCAAACAATATTGCTGGGCAATACATCATTCAACTCTCCGCTGGTGATAGAGTTTTGACGCAGGCAGTGGAAGGAGTTAGTAATGTGAATTGCTCTTCGGGGCGGTTTACGTCCATTACTCTTTCTTTCACAAGCTCTTCGTCTGATATTGAAATTGGTCAGCTTCTAAAAATTCGCTTCTGGGCAAATCAAGGCTATCGCGACTTCGACAACGTTCGACTCCGAAAGCGAGCAGTTGACGCCAAGTAGGCCGATAATTTGGTGACCAAACGGGTACGGACGCTTTTGGCACAAACCATTCAAGCATTGGTCACTGTGTATCTCGGTTTCAAGAAAAAGAAGGTCTCGAAAATCGACTCCCATTCGTGGCACCAATCGATTGTGACTCAGGGTAAAAATGTTTAATCGATAGCTGATCGCCAGCGACTGTTGTCGCCGTTCGCTTCGCGAACGAAGCGTGAATGCTGGAGATTTTGCCCAGCAAATTGTCACGAGATTCCGGACAAAAATGCGCGAGTACTCGCCACTTTCTGTCGCCGCGGTACTAAATTTCTGGCTCGCCGAAAGGGTTTCGTTAAACAAATGCTTGATGTGTAACTGATTCAAGAAGATTCGGCCGTGGTGTTTTTCGGGACTCCGGGATGTTTCTGCGGGGTTCCCATGACCTATGGGAAACTCCAAACCAAAGTTTGGGTCTTTTGTGTCTGAAGGCAACAGCACGGATTAAGAACATTAATCGATGCTTCCAACTTGCTCCGGTTACCACCATCCGGCGTGTCCAACCGGTGCGTCGAAATCTCTGGAGCTCTAGGTGTAGTTATTGCGGATCGCTTGCTGACAAAGCGGTGCTTTAGCAGTCGACTGCGGCCTTCTAAAACAACAGGCTTCCGCCGCAACCAATAAAGCAACTCCCTCCATAGCTAAAGATAGCTTTGCCCAGCCGTGGAGGTTCCACGGCTGGGCTCGCATTTTTTTAGTAGATGCCCTTTGGCAATCGGCTGCTGTTCGCTTCTCTTAGATTCTGTGACTTGTTCGGCGGTTGCGGACTGTAACTGGGCTGGCGATGATCTTTTGAGCAGATACGACGTCGCATTTGCTTTGGGGGCCCTCCAGCTGCATCCAGAGGAATTGCATCCTATTGCTGCGTGCTAGGATCGGTTTGCCGGATTCGAAGAGGAAGAGGCTTTCGGCTCCTAGCTTGGCGGCATTCTGTAGATTTGCTCGGGCGGCCTGTAGTTGCCGATCCGGGCCTATGTGGACCGATCGGTTTAGCTCCAGGTGTAGTAATCTGGGACACAGCACTTTTGAAACCTGATGTGAAAAAATATCTTTACAAAAGGCACGATCGCCCCCCTAAAGTAGCTGGCACATCAACGCGCTGTGTCCCCGAGGTCCTGCTTCCGAGATCCCCCGACACTCAAAGCAGTGCAAATACCAGATAGGCTTTTTCGTAACACTCACAATTTCTTTAGAAAGGTCGGTTCTATCAAAAAGCCACAAGAAATTCCGCTACGGTAAAATGTGACTTACGAGAACTGTGGCAAACTGGGAGATTGACTCGACGCAAATGCGTCTACGTCAAGACCATGTTGACGAAGCATGGCGACATAGAGATTGCAAAGTGGTTGATTGTTTTTTGAATCGTAGGCGAGATATTGCCCATGCCGAAAACCTCCTCCCGCCAGAATAATTGGCAAGTTCGTAGTGTCATGGCTGGAAGCGTTTCCGAGATTGGAACCATAGAGAACCGATGTGCAATCGAGAAGGGGTGAACCGCCTTCCCGAACGGAATTCAATTTGAGTAAGAAGCCTGAAAGTAGTTTCATTTGCTCCAACTCGATGAGATGCAACTGCTTGAGCTTTTCTGGATCTTTGCCATGATGCGAGAGGTTATGCCAACCCTCCTTCACACCCAGTAGTGGTGGCACACTTTGTTGACCTTGGATTCGAAAAGTGATAATGCGAGTTGAATCGTTCTCAAGAGCTAGATGCATCAAGTCGAACATCAAACGCGTTTGGCCCGCAAAGTCCGCGACACCGGGAATATCGGCTGGTGGGTCAGCAAGTACGTTTGGCTTGGGTCGAAGGGCCCACTGTTGCGATTTATGAAGTCGTTGCTCGACTTCGCGTACGCTTGTAAAGTATTCGTCGAGTCGCTCAGCATCGCGTGCGCTTACTCGTCGCTGGAGTCGACGAGCTTCGTCACTCATCAAGTCCATGATGCTACGTCCTTCCGACAATCGGTGTGTCTGCTCGGCAACTTCGGCTGGCGTTCCGTTAACGAAAAGTCGTCGAAAGACAACGGACGGCCTATCGTCGGCGGGTAGCATGACCCCAGTCCGCGAAACCGACAAACTCTCTTGCAAATTCGAGGTAGTGAGATTGAGATTCGCGTAACGAGTTTCGGCTGGTTGCTGCTCAAGGAGGTACTGATCAAGCGAAATGCTGTTCTTAAATCCAGGAGCTTTTGGATGGGGCGCCGCGCTCAGGAAGGTTGCTTCGCTCGAATGTCCACCATCGACGTCCGGATGCGCGACACCAGAAAAAATTGTGAAATGTTCTCGCAGGTCTTTCAAAGGCTCCAAATAGGGCGTCAGCGCGTAGTCGCGGCCAGTCTGTTTCGGAAAAATGCTTTCAGCGTTGATTCCAAGGGTCGTACAAATACAAACCATCCTGCGCGGTTGGACTGCTGCTGACGCTGACGCGTTTCGAGGCTGGAATGCGTCGAGGGACGGAAGTGCCAAAATCGCACCGGTCGATCGAAGAAAACTACGTCGCGTTAGTCGATACGGGTGGGCTTGTGAGAACGGCCTCATCGCAGCACTAGCACATTGAGCCAGAGTTTTTTTCATCAAGTTTTCCAATTCTTTACTGTAGCCATGTCGGAGGGCGAGACATCACTTATTCAAAAAAATCTTACTCTGCACGATCGCATGAACAAGCGATCGCAAACCATAGTTCGACTTCGAAACGCTTTCGGTGATGGCCGCTATTTCTTCGCGGTCTGAGAATTCAACATCATGTCCGGTCGAATAGATCACCAATCGCTCCGTCAAGTTTCGAACGACGGGCTCGGGTCGTGCAAGAATCAATCGCTTGAACTCTTCTATACTTCGAAATACCTCGCCCGTCGGAAGTTG
>JANMNK010000365.1:0-7532 GCA_031373875.1 Pirellulaceae bacterium
ATCGATAACTTGCAAGATTTCTATCGACGCTTTTACCAACCGGACAACGTCGTGATGATCGTTACCGGAAAATTCGACGAAGAGAAAGCTTTGGCGATCGCCGGTAAATACTTGGGTGCGATTCCACGACCCGAGCGCAAACTGAATGCGACGTATACCGAAGAGCCGCCCCAAGACGGCGAGCGAAACGTCGTTCTTCGCCGTGTGGGCACTATCGGTTCGGTCGTTGCTGCGTACCACATGCCAGCCGCTGCACACGAAGACTGGGCGCCTCTTTCGATTCTTGGAAGCATCGTGTCTGAAAGCAAGATTGGTCGACTTGAAAAAGTTCTAGTCGAATCCCGGCTTGCTACGAACGCTTCTGCTTTTGCGGACAACGCCCACGACCCAGGGCTATTTACCGTGCAAGCTCAACCGGCCGAAGGCAAGCTTGACGAAGTCAAGGATCTGTTGCTCTCGACGATGGAAGACCTAGGCTCGGTTCCGTTCACCTCCGACGAAGTAGAACGCGCGAAAGTACGAGCGAGCCGCAATTACGAAAATACGCTTTCGAGCGCAGCAGCTATGTCACAAGCACTCAGTTCCGCTTCGGCTCTCGGCGACTGGCGACTTTGGTTCCTTCAACGAGACCGAATGGCCGCCGTGACGGTTGACGATGTCAATCGCGTTGCTCAGACCTATTTCAAGAATCACAATCGCACCGTCGGTGTATTCATCCCAGTCGATACACCGCAACGATTGTCAATTCCATCCGTGCCATCGATCGCGGAAGTTGTCAAAGACTACAAAGGCGGCGCAGCAGTATCGGCTGGCGAAGAGTTTGATGCATCGCCTGCTAACATCGACGCACGTACCAAGATTGCAGAAATCGATGGCGTCAAAGTTGCCATGCTAACCAAGAAGAATCGCGGGGAAACGGTAAACTTGGCGTTAACATTGCACTATGGCAACGAAGATTCGCTGCAAAATCTTGGCCCAGCCGCTGGTATGTTGCCAGCCATGTTGATGTCCGGCACACAAAAGAACGACAAACAAGCTTTGCAACAAAAACTCGATGCACTCGGCGTTCGGCTGTCAGCAGGTGGCGGTGGTGGAGGCCGTCGCGGTGGTCGCGGAGGCGGCGGGGGTGGTGGCGGAACCGCAGGGCAGTTGACGTTTAGCATGGAGGCCAAAAAAGAATCCTTGGCTCAAGGCATTCAGTTGTTAGCCGAAGTGCTCAAACAACCAGCGTTTTCATCCGATGAGTTTGAACAAATGAAAGCTCGTTCCTTGTCGATGATGTCGCAAATGCAAACGGACCCAGCCGCTTTGGCAGGGAATAAATTGGCTCGCGACATGTCGGATTACCCCAAAGGCGACGTGCGATACGCGCGCACTATGGAAGAGACCATCGACGAACTCAAACAACTGACGTTGGACCAAGTCAAATCGGTTTACGCCGACCAAGTCTCGGCGGCAGTCGGCGAGATAGCGATCGTCGGTGACTTTGAACCTGACCAAGCCATCTACGCTTTGACAGAGGCCCTACGCGATTGGAAATCCGAGACGCCTATTCGCGACATTAACCGCGAAGTCAAGAAGAATCAAACGGGCGGTAAAGAAGACATCGTAACGCCGGACAAAGCAAATGCGGTCTTCTTGACGGGTCTATGTTTCGCAATGAACGAAGACAATCCCGACAGCGTCGCGTTGCAACTTGGCAATTTCATCTTGGGTGGTGGCACGTTATCATCGCGACTTGGCGATCGTATTCGCCAAAAAGAAGGATTGTCGTACGGCGTCACTTCATCGGTTTCTGTACCATCGCAAGGAACCGACGCAAGATTTGCGATCAACGCGATCACGAACCCGCTCAATATCGACGCGGTCGAAGTTGCTGCCATGGAGGAACTGAATCGTTTCATCGAAAGCGGTCCTACCGACAAAGAACTCGCTGATGCCAAGAAAGCTTTCTTAGAAGCCCAAAAAATTGGTCGTTCTGCCGACGGTTCCGTTGCTGGACAAATCCTATCCAATCTCGATTTGGGCCGGACGTTTGCCTACATCGCTGAAAAGGAAAAGCAAATTGAATCGCTGACGACTACTGAAATTCAGCAAGCCTTTAAGAAATATATCGATCCCTCCAAGCTCGTTATTATCCGAGCCGGTGATTTCAAGAAGTAAGCTTGAATTGCGTTGAATGGCATTTTTGAAATGTCTATTCAGTACAATAAACTTATCGCGGCAGGTTTCACTTGCCGCGATTTTTTTTCGCGCCAACTCCGCATCGATTTCTGCACGTCATTTCGGCGAGGTCACTGTTGCTGGTCGGTGTTTGGCACGGACCGAAATGCCGTCGATGCGTATTTAGGAGCTCGCGTGTGCGCCAACCGATTGTGGAGGCGTGGATCGAGCAGGCCAACATCGTTCCACGGCTGAATCATATGTCGCATTGACTCGACGATCGATTCTTCATCATCAATACCAGCGGCTGCCAGCGATATTTTCTGGAAAGCCGCTTCGGCTGCGGCTCGCAATTCCATGTCTTTGGCAAGCAAGAATCCATTCGGCCAATGCGTTGGGTCCTCGGCCATCTGCTTTTCAAAGCCGATTGCGGCAGCAAAGTAGAACGCCGCATAACTTCGAAAAAGTTCGAACGATGGCAAACCTTGATAGCATCCAGCAACCAGCGTATCCAACCATTGAATTTCATTGCGAACGTCCAGCGAGTACTCCTTCATTCGGTCCGGAATTTGGTTTTCATCGCCCAGCAATAACTCGGATAATCGAGCTACACCGCTCAAACCATGTGCAATGCCCGTGCTGTGCAACGGATCGATAAAACCCATCGTCGTCGGCAGCGCCGCCCAGTTCGCTCCGGCTGCGACGTTCGCACATCGACTTAAGCGAGCGTGAAATCGCAGGCCATCGTGAGGAGCAACGAGGCGAGACTCGCTCATCAAGTCGCTGAGGCTTGGATAGCAGTCGAGAAAATCTTGCCAAAACATTTTCCGAAATTCGACGTCGTGGACAAGCGTCGGCCATTCGGTTGTTGGCCGCACCAACCCTACACTGGTGATGCCAACATCAAATCTGAGCATCCAGTACCAACCGTCATCGACTACATGATGCTGCGCTGCATCGTCGCCACAAAATGTGTCAGCGGCCAACGCGCCGGCAACTTGTGAGACAGGTGCAAAATCCTTGACACCTGCAAAGTGACCAAACATCGCGCCGGTTTTCGTTCGCATCCATTGGCTATCGTCGTGCTGGCCAACCCATTTCGAAACGGCACTGCCACCGCCACTCGCATCCAAAAGCCATGTCGCCGTTAACCGACTTTGCTGTCCGTGAACATCCTGAAGCGTAACGATCCAGTGTCTCGATTCCGCGCACCACCTCGCATCGTGAATGCCACATTCCTCGTGCGCCGTAACGCCCGCACCAATTGCCTGAGTAAGCAAGAAATGATCGACATCGGAACGCAACCACTGAGTATCGCTGAACCGGTCATCGCTACTGGCAGCAACCAGTAGAGATTGTGAATGCTGCGGATCATCGGTGAAAATCTGATCGGGACTATGCCCGTAATAACTGAAGCCTCGTTTCTTGCCGCATCGCAAATGAGGATATTGCAATTTCCAACTGCCCCAACAAGCCAGCGGCGCGAGCGCGGGTAGATTCCATCGCTCTGCCAAATGCGCTATCAAAAAATCAGCCGTAGGGGTCGACGATTCGCCAATTGCAAATCGAGGGTGCTTTTGCCTGTCAACAACGCAAACATTGCGACCTTGGCTTTGCAGAATCCAAGACAGAATACTGCCCGTAAAGCTTGATCCAACGACCAGTGCAAAATAATGATTGGCAGGCATGTCCACTCAAACCGTCGCTGGTTCATCGCTAAAGTTGGCATGAAAAACACAACGCCACTTCGCGCCTATTTACAATTTTAGTTCACGCATTGAATTCAAAGTTTAATCAATTTGCGAACTGCAAGGGCACTGGAACGTTGGCATTGCAAAGTGTTGTTGGTTTAAATTGATGTTCTCTAATCGGGACTTTCGCGGCATCGAACAAACGCCACAGTGTCCTCGTAAATTTCCCCAATCCCATAAATCGGCTGTGACGACACATCTCGGATGTTTTCCAAGGGCCAATTGGATAGCTTGATCGAGTGCTTGTTCAAGTTGACCGGCAGTTGGCGGCCGGAAAATATTTTGTTTTTGGAACTCGACCATAAGCCCGTCCCCGCCGCGCGTCGGTATCAAACTGACGTGCCGCGCGCCGTTCTCGAATGCAAAATCAATCGACGAAACGGCCCATTCTATCGCTTCGTCATCCCGCGTGCCGGGAGGCTGGAGCAATACGAAAGCACGGATGTCGACTTGATGTTTTATAAGCCACTGACAAGCATGTACGAAATCATCCAGAGTGGATTCTTTGTTGAGCAAGCTCAAGCTTTGAGGATGGATCGTCTCCAGTCCCATCGCAACCTCCAGCTTTCCGGAAATCATGCCCGCAAATTCTGCAATGGTCGGTTTTAGCAGTCGAGGATGGTTTTCGACGATCACCCGTTCGTAACGGTTGCAGCGACTCGCGATTTCGGGAAGTTCTTGTATTGGGACAGCATACGGATCAAAGAAATTGCTTGCGTTGTACAGCTTAATCCATTGAGCTGGAGCAACTTTGGTTTGCGCGAGGTCAATCTGCTGCAAGAGAGCCCCTGGTGGCGTTGCTTGGTCCAACGTGTGTTTCCACAAATCGCACATAGTACAAGCGAAACGACATTCGGCACCGACTAAAATTACGGTAGTCACATCAACGCAGTTGCCTTGGCCGGCGTTTTCACGCTCGTTCCAAACGGCCAACGGAACATGCTTGTCGACCGTCTCTTTTTTGGATCGCAACTGAAGTACACTTTGCCGCGAAATGGCGGGCAATGTCATTTCGATCCGTTCCAAAGTTCGATAAAGGCGCGGCGGTAAGTGTCTTCGTCTCCCGGGAACAACCGGTCAAAATTTTGACGATCAAGTGCACCGTGCTGGAATCGTCGCTTTTCAAAGACCGGCATGTCGATATTCATCACCGACCGAACGCCTCGACGAATGATCTCGCCTTTCAAAGCGTATAACTTGCCGTGGTCCCAATCTGTTAGCTCGATAAATGGAATGCCTTCGGCAACTTCAATGACTTGGGGCAGGGCAAACGGGCTGAAACCTTCGAAGCCAAGCTTGGATGCGGGAGCGAAAGTGCGAATGTGACCGCGACTTTGACCGCCGCTATAGACCAGCGAATGCTTGATCGCATGCACGCCCCAGCCTTCTTGATAAAGCATCGTGTTATTAAGAACACTGCGAATGGTTAGCTCGGAATTTTCCTCGATGGGATAATCTTTCATGTTCTCGTCGCTGCCGTCGCCATCCACTAAGTAACGCCAATTGGGATATCGTTTTCGGATGCCGCGACACAAAGCCAATGCCATTGTTGCGCTCTGAACGTCAAGCGGTTTATAGTCTTCGATGACACGGATAGTTTCTCGCCAGTTAAGCTCCGACGCGGCAACATCGATCACTTCCCAAAGCATTTCGATATTGCACTGGCGGACAAACTGATGGGCTTGGTCGGCATCTGCCGAGGAGTTGTCGACACGCAGTGTGAAAGCCTTTAGGCGAGACGGGGACTCACCGCGTTGTAGCAACCGGTGGTACAGCGCCAATAGGACCGCTCCGCTGTCGACGCCGCCCGAAAATAAGACACCAATCGGTGCGGCGCGAGGAACGCGATCCAACCAAGCATCGCAAACTTGGCAAAGTCGTTCAACATAGCGATGCCCGATCGAATCCAAATCTGCCGACCACTTATTTCGCTCTGGCGAAAAGAATCGATCGTAACGTGGATTGGGATCAGGGCAGCCGACCAATTCGATTTGCACCACGTAATGCGCGGGAACCATTCGCGTGTAGGACGGATGAAATTGGTCACCGAGTCCTTCCGCAATTAACTGATCGCGAATTTCCTCCATGCGTTCGGCAACGATCAAGCACGGGCCGTCAACCTTTTTGGCCAGAAAATACCGCAGTGGTCGACCAATCGACCGCGCCATACGCACCGATCGCCCCACTTGAGCACAAATCGCAAACTGCCCTTGAATCTCCCCAACCGCGTTAGCATCCCCACTCGCCACAAGCTCCTCCGCCCGCGCGAATTCCATATTGAGCAACACATTTTTCGCCGGATCGAGTAGGTTAATAACGCGATGAATATAAGCGTGATTTTGCATGATTATCTGCGTGGCTGAAAGGGGGAAAAAATAGGCTTGTCTTTAAGTTATCGCATCCTTTGGTCCAGAATGTGTTTATTGGACTCACAAACTGCAATACCTTTTTCGCGAGCTAATGTCGCTTGCCTAACCAGAATCTTAACAAATTGGGCTCAAGTGGGAGAGAGATGGTTCCGAAGTCGATCTGCACTCGAAGTGGGAATTTCATCGAAATTACGTGTTGCGAGCAAACCAATCCCAAAAATAAATGGTAATATCGGTCAGCGTCCGACAACGAACGGGATTGTGAAACGCTCGCAGAACAAAAACGCAGGAAAAGGAGGTCCGATAAGCCGGGTTCTGTGGCTGGGCAAAACCCAGAGACAGTCATTTATCTGGGACAACAATTGCTTGCTGCCTCTAGCGATCTACCCGAAAGCACAATGACCCGGACCAGGTCATGAGCGTTGAACTGCGGCTTTCTGTTTGATCTTGCTCCAAGCGGGGTTTGCTAAGCAGCCAAGTCACCTTGGTCTCTGGTAAGCTCTTACCTCACCGTTTCACCCTTACCACGCACGGCCCGAAAGCCGTCGTTCGGCGGTTTGCTTTCTGTAGCACTTTCCCTAGCCTTTCGACCGGTCGGCGTTACCGACCGCCTCGTCCTGCGGAGCCCGGACTTTCCTCCAAATTGAACTTGACGTTCAAATCAGCGACTGCCTAGACCTCCTCAACCTGCGTCAACGATTATAGACGCAGAGTGGGATATCCAAGTCGGCGTAAACGATGAATTTTGGATGATATTTGTTTTCGTTGGGATTGGACAATCTAAATGGGAGGGTTTTGGAAAGTGTGTGCTTTGGGTAGGAGGCGGAGATGTGTTGTTTTGATGGTGAGAGGAATGATTGAGACAATCGTTTTACAGACAAATAAAAACTGAACGATGGGGACGATCGTTTTGCAATGGCGACCAGACTGAACGATCGGGACGATCGTTCTACAATGGCTTCGCTTAACGATCGGGACGATCGTTTTACAATGGGGGGGTGGATTGGTCGCGAGATGGACAGGCTTTTGGGCGTTACAAGCCTGTCTCATCAGCGCGACATCAATTCGGCATTTGGGCGACCTAGAGAACCTAGAGCGTTGACACGGAAACATCGGTTGCTGGGTCACAATCCACAGCTTCGGAGGAAGTCGGCGAAGTCGGTTGGCCTGCGCAACCTGGTTTGCGGCCTCGGCGTTTCTGCTGAGACGTAGGGATCATCCGTTCATCTAATAACTGAACTAATCGGCT
>JANMNK010000381.1:0-9812 GCA_031373875.1 Pirellulaceae bacterium
GTCCAATGCAATCAGGATCTGTCGCTGTAGATCGTCGAGCATCACAGTCTCGTGTCTGCGATTCGTTACTTGCGGCGATGAGATTGCTTGATGCCGGGCATAGGCTGATGCGTTGGGTCGTTCACTCAACCTTACTGTATATGTTGTCGGGCCAATGGGAAGATCTACCAAAGATGACTCAAAGCATCGCAACATCGATTCTGCTAATTGCTCGCATTGCGATCCAGGCATCGTCGCATCCACCGCTGCTGGTTGACCGCTCACGACAGACTTGGCTATCGACGCCAATTCAGGAAACTGTATGGGTAACGGCCACCTCGCTCGTAACTCCCGGAATGCCGCTCGAAGCATTGGATTGTTAGTGCTTAAGGACGCTTTGCGTCGAACATAGACGGTCTGATCCGTCGAATGCAAATCGACCTGTTCTCCTTCAGGTGCAACGGAGGAAGCAATCGCCAATCGAGCCAGTTTGCTGCTGACCCCAGATCGGTCTATCCGTTCGCCCGCTCTGCACAACAAGGTCTGCCGAAACCCCCGGTTGCGCAAAAAGTCCATATATTGTCTCCTTTCTTGTTATCGGCATCGAACTCGGTGGGCGCTTTGGCCCGTTTTTGATATTTTTTTCCTTTGCTCGAAGCGGTAGCTCCTGCCGGTCATTTGAAACAGTGACGACGGATGCAAGAAACGATCGAGCATGGTTGTCGCTTTGGGTATGTCGCCGATCCGTTTGCCCCAATCTTCCAGCGTTCGATTTCTGGACTTTTTGGCGCTTTCAAATCGAGTCGACGCATGATAGTTTCAAAGACGTATTTGCATATGCACGTTTTGCAAGCTGCTCCATTCTCATGTCGTCGATGATCAATAAGTCCGGCTTCAAATAGCGAGCGAGGGTCGACCTGTTTATGGCAGAGTGATGACCCATGAGTCGTCAACCGAACGTCCAATTGAGATTGCCGAATACAATCTGCTGACTTTTTCAAACAGTGTCAATCAGAAAAGGTCCATAATCGGGCTGCCAGTGGTTAACGGCAAGGGGCGTTTTTGCGTATCGAAAATTTCGGCTTGAGGATCGATACCCAAAGACCAGTATAGTGTGGCAGTTATGTCTTCGGGGCCGACGGGGTTTTCGGCGGGGTAGGCACCTTGATGATCGCTGGCACCATAAACTGAACCGCCTTGAACACCGCCACCGGCCATCATGACGGTATAGCACTCAGGCCAATGGCCGCGACCTTTTCCGTCGCGATCACCGATCTTCGGACCGCGTCCGAACTCACCCATCCACAACACAAGCGTATCATCGAGCAAACCACGTTGCTGCAAGTCCGTTATCAACGTCGGAACGGTTCGGTCGGTGATTGGCAACAGCCGCGATTTGAGGTCTTTGAAATTCTCTTGATGCGTGTCCCAGCCTTCTGACCCAGCACCGCCGATGCCTTGCGCAAAATACACCGTCACAAACCGAACGCCGCATTCGATCAATCGCCGAGCTAACAAGCAAGACTGGCCGTAATTCGTTCGCCCATACGCATCCCGCAAGCGATCGGGCTCGGACGACAAATCAAATGCCCGTTGCAACGCGGGAGACGTCAGCATCGAAAAAGCTTGCTGCTGCAAATCATCCCAACCGCGTACTTCGGCCATGCGATCGGCAAGCCTGCGATGATTGTCGACAACATTCATTAGCTCACGTCTTCGACTCAGCCGTTCCAGGTTGATCGATTCCGGCAATTGCAATTCACCCAATCGAAAGTCCTTGGCATTCGGGTCCGCTTGAAAGAAAAACGGATCATAAGGCTTGCCCAAAAAACTGGCATGCTGACCAGGTGTGATTGAACCGTCGCGTACGTTATGCGGATACGAGACGAAAGGCGGAATCCCCGGCGCGGTCGGGCCAAGCTGCTGGGCGACGATCGATCCGTACGCAGGAAATAGATCGAGCGTATCACGAATCCGAATATCGTCGCTTGGTGGAGCATGCCCCGTCAAGCAATAATAGCCCGCAGAGTTGTGGTTCTTCATACGATGGTGGACCGATCGAACTTGCCCCCAATAATGCAGAGTGTCGGCCCAACGCGGCAAGTGCTCGCACACGCGCAAGCCGGGAACGCTCGAAGCGATCGACCGGAACTCGCCTCGAATGCCGTCCGGTGCATTCGGCTTCATATCGAACGTGTCGATATGGCTTGGCCCGCCACACTGATGCAGAAAGATGACACTCTTGGCCCGTGCCTGCGGCCGCGATTCGCTAGTGTCCCCGACCGTCTTAGCGCGGAGCATATCGGACAAGCTCAGACCAGCCAGACCCAGACCGCCGATGCGCATCAGGCAGCGGCGGTTAAGTCGTGCTTGCTGGAAGTTTCTACATGCCTTCATATCGAATCTCTGTATTTCGGTCTGTGGCGACAAACCATTTCTTGTGCAAATGCCAGCAACCGCACAAGAACGTACGGCTAGCGCGAAAGACTTGACTCGTTTAGTTTACTCCCTCAAACCGTTTTTCGCAGCATCCTCCTGAGCAGGAACAAATGCGGTCGGTCAAATGAACCGTCTAATTCATTACTCCAGTTTGAATTTCTTCCTCAGCGCGAGTGCTTTTTCGTCTAGTTCTTTCTGACGAGCTATGTATTCGTGGGAAAGTTCAACGTCGGCATAAATCGATTTAAGTTTCGTCTTTTCGAATTGCTTGTGATCGAAGATCGCCTTGTCAACATCCTTGCCGATCTTCCAGTCAACGAAGTAATAGATTATTCGTTCAGACGAACCTGGATCTTTCTCCTTTGTTTCGACAACTGCCGGAACCCAAAATACTTGTTGTTTGGCATCGACAATTTTGTTCCAATACACTTTTCCGTGAGACATGGTTTGCCATCGATAGATTACCTTTGGATCGAGTGTGACCGGAATTTTGGGATCGGAATCATGTCGGAGTATTCGTGTTTCCACAGCCATTCCGCCTTGATCTTTGTCATACACCACTAACAATGCACCCACGTTGTTATTTGCCAAGTAAAGACACTCATATTTGGACTCTTTGATACTTACATCAATGAGTTTCGCATTGGATTCCAAACTCATAATGGCGTCCGGCGTTGCAAGTCCTTGCCCCGTACCGCTATGTGTTAACCAGAGTAGACCGAATGGGCTATATATCGCCTGTGCATGAACCCTAAAGTCAGGAGTAACCTTGGCTTTGTCGATCTTAGCTATTGCAGCAGGGTCCTCTTGATAGAAAGCGCCGACATCATTAACGATGAGACGAGCGCCTTGCTCCCATTGAGTGCCCGTATCTCCGATTGTCCAGCCAACGTTCTCAATGCGACGAAACTTTCCATTTGCGACGTCCGCAATCATTCCATATCGGCGGTAGATGATTGGCGTCGGATGGGATATTTTGTCTGCATCGACATCACAGATCATGGTTGCTTGGAAACCGAGTTGATGTAATCGTTGAGCATTGTCGAGCGTAGCCACGTATTGCTCGAATACCTGATCTTTGGATTTATCAGAGACAGTCGTATCCTGAGCAACTGAATATGCCCGAACAGCCACCAGGCCGAAAATCGCCACAAACACGAATTTAACTCGAAGCATTTAGGAGATCCTTGCACATGTGTACCCATGACGAAGCGTTCACGCTCTTACTCCAGTTTGAATTTCTTCCTTAGCGCGAGTGCTTTTTCGTCTAGTTCTTTTTGACGAGCTATGTATTCGTGGGAAAGTTCAACTTCGGCGTAGATCGTGTTCGGTTTCTTTTTTTCGAATTTCTTATGATCGAAGATTGCCATGTCAACATCCCTGCCGATTTTCCAATCGGCAAAGTAGTAGACGATTCGTTCTTTAAAATTTAGGTCTTGTTCTTTCATGTCGATAATTGACGGAACCCAAAATTCTTCATTCCTGGTGCTCGTAATTTTGGTCCAGTATACTTTCGCAACACCCACCACTAGCCACCGAGAGACCTCCTTTGGGTCGATGTTGGTGAGTGGCTTTAATTTGTCTGCTCCAGCAAATTTTCGATCTCGGTAAAGTCGCCTCACTTCGACGGGCATCTTTCCTTGATTTTTGTCAAAGGTGATCGATAGTGCCGCGATGTGGTTATTCGCCAAATACAGACACTCAATCTTTGGATCATTGAACGATGCGTCAATAAGCTTCATTTCGGATTCTAGAATTGTCATTGCACTCGGAGTTGCCTCGCCCTCTCCTGCGCCGAGTATATTCGTCCAGAACAAACCAAAGGGGCTGTAAATCGTCTGGGTATGAATCGAAATTCCTGGTTTGACTTCGACCTTTTTGATTTCCCGAATTGCCGAAGGATCTGCTTGTATATAAGCGCCAGAATCATTGCAGATGAGGCGCGCGCCCTGTTCCCAAGAAACGCCGGCATCACCAATAAACCATCCAACGTTTTCGATCCTCCGGAACTTGCCATCTCCCACGTCCGCAATGATTCCATAACGCCGAAAGTGGTTTGGCACCGGTTGATTTCGCACTTCTGCATCGACATCGCATATCATCGTGGCTTGAAACCCCAGTTGATGTATTCGCTGAGAATTGTCGAGCGAGCCTACATAATATTCGAATACCTGATCTTTTGCTTTTTCCGAAACAACCGGGTCTTCGGCAAATGAGTCTCCACGAAGAATCGCAAGGCTGAAAAACAACGCAAGGAAGAGTCGATTGAGAAACATGTTTATGGAATCCTTGGAAAACGAAGAGCTACCTCAGCAACTAAATTGGTCAAAGGCGATAACTAGTTCTC
Organism: Pirellulaceae bacterium; assembly: GCA_031373875.1. GTDB lineage: Bacteria > Planctomycetota > Planctomycetia > Pirellulales > Pirellulaceae > JANMGV01. The sequence continues at coordinate 4,766 of JANMNK010000381.1, forward strand.
ATTCTGAGGGCCGCCACCACCACCCCCACCGGGCTGTCCTCCTCCAAGCCCAGCAAACGCGATGCACGTCGGTGCAGGGATCAATGACCAATCAATAATCTCAATAGTTGCGTATGGAGGTGCAGTAGCGGAGTTCGTGGGGACCTTACACTTGTAGGCGGAGACAAAACCACCCTTACACTGACATAACCACGCCTTCATGCACCACCAACGGTTGGCCTCAACCGCTGTTTCAGAAGGTGGTGGACTCGGCTGTCCGTTTACAATTTCCCCCGTATTATTCCAATCTGCAGCGCTTGGGTTCGCTTTCCAATAAGCTTTGGAGAGTCCCGCTCCATCAAGGCAATTTGCGCTGAGGTTAGGATCACATGGTGTCAAGAGACACTGATCCTCGATACCTCCAGGAGTAAAGCCTGGAAAAGTTGTCGCACACGAAACTGTCCCAACGAAAGTATGACAAGGGACACCGGGGGGAGCCCCAGTTGGTGGTGGCGGGAGTGTATTGATGACCCCAGGACCAGCTGTTACTTGGCCCAGACAGTTGTTTGCTGTGAACAGAATGGTAGTAACACAAATCAGAGCCTGCATACGAATTTGGATATTCATATTGCACCTTTCAAAATAAACAAGAAACGAAACTACAAACCGCGACTGAGGCGAATCGGAAGTTGAATCGCACCAGCGTTGAACTCACCTTCGATTGGTTTTGAATCACCTGCGACCGCGAACCTGCCTTCTTTGGGGGCCACGAATCGGACAAGCCATTTTGTGGGTCCCAACGGGCTGCCTTCGCACTTGATAATTGTGTCATCTACCGTGATGTAGAAATCAGCGATCGTGCCGTCGACGGTCATCTCTTCTTTCGACCCAACCAAGATGAACCGCCCGGAAATTGTCTCGTCCGTCTCACTAAGGGACACTTCTTTCGGGAAGATTGCGGCGATTCCTTCGATCTCGATGGGCAAGTCTTGAGACCACTCAAAATCAATTCCCGGTACACGTTCGTCGGCGTAGACCACAAGAAGCTCTTGCACCAAGTTGAAATCGCTGGCGCTCAGTTCGAGTGCGTCGAACTTCAATTCAAGTCCTGGCTCCAACAGATTCATGTGAATTAGTTCTGCGCGCCCAAAGGTCTTGACCTTCTTTGGAAGAATTGCGATTTCAGGTGAGCGAGGAATGAGACGGATTCGTGTTTCAGAGTTGCGATTCGAATCGACTTCGAACTTGAGGGTTTCTTTAGGCTCGAAATTGACCGGGCTGCAAATGTTAGCTTTGACGAACAAACGAACAGGCAGTGAATCCAAGTCCTTGTCGAATAACAGAACTTTCACGCCATACTGTGAAACTTTACCTGGCGCCGATACCAAAATCCGAACGTCGCCTTTGTCGCCATGCCGAAGTGTCTCATTCGGAATTACGCCAACCATACATCCGCAAGATGTTTTGACTTCGTTCAGGACAATCGGCTGATCGGTTGCATTTTCCAGGTTGAGTTTGAATCGGTACTTGCGGTTGCCAATTAAATCGCCCAAGTCCAGGATGTAGTCTTTGTCGAGCACTGTAACTTTGAGGTCGATTTCAGGAAGATTGAAGACCTTCGCATCGTTGAATTCCTTTTCGCGTTCAATCGCCGTCTGATCTTCGCCGTTCACAGTAGCAGCTTCAACTGATTGCTCGCCAAGCTTCTGATCCGTCTTCGTTTCCTGACCGAAAACGTTTGCTGCTAGAGCTGGGAACAAATAGACAGTAAGCAAAATTCTAGCGGCAACCACAGCACGGAATTGAACCTTGAACTTTAAAGCTTGGAGCTTGGAGCTTGGAGCTTGGAGCTTGGAGCTTGGAGCTTGGAGCGCATGATTGGTTCTCTCGGCGAAGAGTAATTTTCAAGCGATGCGTTTACGTTACGAAGTTTCTTCGCCAATTGCAACATGCTGGAACTAGTTTTTCAATATAATTTTACGGGCCCATGGATGACGATGTTTCGCTACGATTTCCATTAAAAATCAAGCTTCTGTGAGAATGTCGCATTTGTTCGCTGTAAGATGGGTGAGTCGCTGATTGGAAGTTTCTACATGCATTCATATCGAATCTCTGCATTTCGGTCTCTCGCGACAAACCAATTCTTGTGCAAATGCCAGCAGCCGCACAAGAATGTACGGCTAGCGCAGAAGACGTAGCGCGTGTAGCGTACTTCTTGGCTCCCTTTTTCTGAGCCTTATTCACTTGCTCGTCGAACGCTGGTCCTCGATTTTTTTAGTCTTGCAGTTAAATCGCTTTGCGATGCGTTCTATTCCTTCCGTACCGGCACTCAAGGGCTTGTTTACGCTATGCCATTCAAGGGTTACAAGAAAGTACTTTTCTTCGTTTAGTCCACTCTCGCAGATCATTTGCACCAAATATGGGACATACATACCGTCAATTTTCTTGAGGCTCGTCTCAGTTCTCACTTTGGACCAAGCGTCTTTCTTGAAGCCCGACGAAGAGTCGTTGTAGGATTCTGAACTGACGGGCCAGTATCCCTTTAAGTCATCAATGATCAGTTTATCTCGTCTCGTCTTGCGATATGAACTTGTGAGTTCAATCATCCCATCTTGATCGCGTGAAACTTGCGTCTCTGAAAAGTTCCTCTCGTCGCTTGATCCTGAAACGCAGTCTTCAAACCTTGTGAGTGCGCCAAGCCCCCAGTTATCGCAACCCAGTAGACCGATTGAACGGGGATCAAAATACTCTCTGTAATCATTGTCGTGGGCGCCCGGGATATCATCTTCAAAGCGACAATAGTTGTCAGAAGCACCTCGCAAAAAAAGTCCCTTGGAAGTACCGACGATAAGCCAGTCACGTCGATCCCTTGACATCTGTCGACTATGTTTGACGGCGGTAACAAAGTGATCGTCGACTTTGCTGTACTCCATATAGATTTGTAAATTCTCAATACCTGGTTTCGGACGCCAGTCTTTTTCACCAGTTTTGCGGGACTTCTCATCAATGGTTACGTCAACTTGGTAAGCGACAATTCGCTCACGCTCGGATGCAACACGTAACCACAATTCTTTATTGCTTTGTGGCAACTGGGGTCGGGTTTCTTGCGCGAAACACGGGATTGAGTTTAGAAAGGCCACAAAGACCAAAAATATTCGGGCCATTAACATCTTATGGGTCCTCGCTTGGATCAGATGGAGGATTTGATGGTGGATTAGCGGGCGCATCTGGCGGTCGACAGATGATCTTGTTGCTTACGGGAGGATCACCAACGGTATCCGGGCAGTCATACCATTCAGCATAAACATCCTCAACTGTGTAGGAGTTATCGCGGTTTGCAGGTTCTTCCCACTGTTGGTTACTGTCACCGCAGATCCGCACCCTTTCTCGAACTGGCCCGCTGTTTGTTGGGATATCCTGGAATGCCCGGTTCAAAACGACGCACGGCTCAACGCAATCCCTCATTCTCCAACAGAGATCAGGAGACGTGCGCGCAGTGTTTGATTCGTGAAGGAATCGTTCGTAGAAACCATTTTCGTCTTCAGTCCAAATCTCCTCGCAGGTCTCGCCAACCGGATCATTTGTGGTATCGAATCGACCGCGTTTGCCAATGCAGGAATAAGTGATCAAAGGTACATTAGGATATTGAGGGTCGGGGTAGGTCACTTCGAAATCGCATTTTGTACCGCCACAGGATTTTGGAACTGGACCGCAAAGGTCCCTTTCGTTCCATCGCAAACACAAGCTTTTGGGTTTCTCAGGTGGCGTCTGCTCCTGACACAATGATGTGTGGGATAACGACAAAAAGACAGATAGAAATATGAATAACTTGGTCATCTAGATTCCTCCTTTTCATTTTGCCAGCAAATTGAAACAACATCGCGCCAAACCGTCTTGCTTGAATCCGCATAACATCGAAAACGAATCGTGAACTGTTTGTCGAATTTCCTCAGTGCTTCTCCTGAGAGTTCAATATGTAACCAGCGGTCTGAAACTGTTTTGGTCTCTAACGGAGTCAGGGCGAGCTCCGATTCAATACACGTAACGTCGAGCAAACTTGAATCCAGTTTGAATCCACCGTCCCTTGATATCAAATGAAAAGCAACGGACTTGGAGGTAATCGCATCAATATCCAATTGTTTGGGCGCGATCTCCAATTCTTGACGAGGCACGAATCGTACCGTGGATTGACCAATCTGACGTGAAACAATGGAGTCTTGTTTTGCTTTTCCCATCAACATCAAACTAACCTCGGTCGGAGCACCGCTATCTTTCTTTGGAAGTGGGTTTGTTTGCGAGTTCCGTAGTCTCATTCGAAACGCTTGACGTGGGCCAAATTTTTCATCATTCAATGGTTCGTTCACAAGCTGACCAACTAGCTCAAGGTGTGGTGAGTCGATCAAAATGATCGGTTCGAACCATTCCGATTGGCTGTAGTTTTCGATTACAACCGTAACCTCGTCGTTTGACCCACTTCCTAGCTCGACGATGCGATCGTGACAGGAAAAACTACATTCGTTTCGAACTTTGAATTGCAATTGAAACGGCACGTAGATTATGTCGTCTTCCGACAACTCTCCTTGTTCATCTATTTTGGTCGTAAGTACAATCGTTCCGGAAACGGCTCGATTTATTTCTTTGTCCCCCGGCTCGATGTGCATCGTAACAATGCCCGTTTCTCCGGGTTCGATCAATTCCTTCTGGCCTTTTACAGACGTACACGCACAACTTGCCTTGCCCATCAAAATCCGAACTGGAACGTCTAGCGGGTTGCGAATTTCAATTCGAATCTGCTCGTTGGACTTGGGGCGAAAAAGCCCAACTCCAACCGGTACTTTGAATTCCGAAATCGAAAGAATTCGTTGACCGTTCGAGTTAACGGGGATTTCGGTAGAATCGATGCCTTGTGCTTTACAGTGCAGTGGGAAAGCCAATTGAACGAACAACAAGTAGCACATACCCAGAAACAACAGGGCAAAATTTGAGAAGCGCATGATGCAACCGACCGGCAACTTAACTGAACCAAATTGCACTAGGAGGTTGGAGCTTGGAGCTTGGAGCTTGGAGC
>JANMNK010000410.1:0-6286 GCA_031373875.1 Pirellulaceae bacterium
ACAATGCAAACTGCCGCTCCCCGCGCTTCGCGGCTGTACGAAGAACAATCTTATGTTCAGCCACCGCAGGCGCGCGAACCGACAACCAAATTCCCCAGTGCAAGCTGCCGCTCCCTGCGCTTGGCGGTTAAAGGAAGAATCGTTTTATGTTTAGCCGCCGCAGGCGCGTGACCCGATAACCAAATTCCCCAGTGCAAACTGCTACCACCCGCGCTTAGCAGCAAAACGAAGAACAATCATATGTTCAGCCGCCGCAGGCGCGTGAGCCGATAACCAAATTCCCCAGTGCAAGCTGCCGCTAAAACGCGTTTGCGGTTAAACGAAGATCTATCGAACCCTTTTCTCTTTCCGAGGCTCAACACTATTTGAATGCTTCAGAAATCTACGACCGCTGTAGTCGGCATAAACTCGAACTCAACAACTCAATGCAAAATCGTCCAGGAGGCATTGGGGTCATTTAATCGCGCGGCAATCTTTGCAGCAGCGGATTGATGCTATCGTGAAATAAATAGTCAACGGAATCGTAATCGGCGCGAATATTCCGAATGAACCAAGCATAAAGCAAAATACTACGAGACCAGCCGCTTGGTAGTGCTCTCTCCGCTGTTGACAAGCAGGACAATCTCGATTGAGACTAAATTGTGGCACGATGCATCTCGATTAAAGCGGTGATCTAATGAGCATTCCGGATTCGCTCCCAGACGGATTAATGCTATGCAACTGCCAACGGTACGACTATCCCAAATGCGAAAAGAAAGCTTTTTGCCGCAGTCCCTTGAACTGTCATTACTTCTGTCTAGCTCTGGATTAACAACGTTAATCTATGACCCTTTTTTTGTAATCGATTACGTTCGACAGATTGGATTAGCGGCGGTCAACTTCGGGACGATCTCTTCAAGCGCGTATCAATCGGAGACTTCGAACGATTGATTGGACTCATGCGCGAGGCCAACAATTTTGGGCATGTGGTAATAGACGTTTTTGCGAACTGCTCATGGAGGGGCTCAAAACTCGTTAACGGTTCCACTGGTATCGCCTGCTACCAGTTTCAAAGATCAATTGCTCCGCCCACTTCAATCGAAGCAAGCAAAATTAGCAACTCTTAGAATTGGGTTCTTCTTGATCCGTATCGCTAGTCGTGCAGCCCTCGTCCCTCGAGAATGCCGGCTACACATTTTTCAATTCGCGACGCTCGCGTCTGGGCCTGTTTGGCGGCTGAAAAGTAAAGTATGTAACTCCGCTGCCTTCCGGGAGTCAGTGAATTGAAAGCAGTTTCCAACGATGACTGTTCGTCGAATTTTTTTCGAAGCTCATCGGGGATAACGAGTTCAAACTTAGCTTTGAAATCAACCTTCAAGCCCTTTTGTTCGACTTCGATTGCTTCGATAATATATTCTTTTAAAGTCGACTCGATCGACACGATTTCTTGAACGGTCGTAAACCGAATCAAACGGGCTGACTGCGTGTTTTCACCCGGCTTCTCAAGAATTCGCTTCCCATCTTTTAGCAAAGCACCTTTGAAAAAGCTAATCGAACAGTAATCGTTAAAGGCACCTATCACGACAATGTTGCTTTTTTCAAATGTGTAGCATGGGATTCCCCATTTTAGTTCTTCGGTCAGACCACAATCCAGAACGATCGCTCGCAATCGCTTCAATTCCTTCCGCCAATTGTTGACCTTGCATTCCGAAGTACCACCCAGTGGGCAACGTCCGCAACCGTCCCTGAGGTATACATCGACTTTTGGATTCATTTTTTTCATTTCTGATGCATTGTAGCAAACCCAAGAAACAGCGTGTTTCGCACGATCCAAGGCTCCAGTATATCACGCATCGATTCCGAAAAGAAAGTTAAGTCTTTTGCTTCGAAATACTCCGTGCAAAAGCAGACGATTGAAAAAGCTTTTCTTTCTCTTCACGATACAAACGGATCAACACAGCGAATGCGTCTTAGATTCGCTCTTTACGATAATCGAACGAAGGCGAAAAGCGATGGCCAACTGCCCCCCGTTCACTTAATCGCATATTCTCGGGTAGGATGACGCATGCTTGATAAATTTTCTCAAGCTGGTGATTGCAACGAAATTCAATTTGATGCACACCTTTTTCTAATCACTCGACATGGCGATGAATAACGAATGCATTACAAACTCATTACCGCTTTTCTTCTTCTGGCAACTTTTACGGAGGGTGCCGAATCATTTCCTGTCCGCATCCAGATAGATGCCGCTCAGTCTTCAGGTCCGCTCAAACCAATCTGGCGATTCTTTGGTGCGGACGAGCCGAACTACGCATACATGAAAGATGGCAACGAGTTGTTAGGCGAGCTTGGGGCCTTAAAGAAGCATGAAGTGTTTTTTCGGACTCACAATTTGCTCACCACGGGCCGAGGCGAGCACGGCCTGAAATGGGGATCGACCAACGCTTATACCGAAGATGCCGCAGGGAATGCCATTTATGATTGGACCATTGTAGACAAGATTTTTGACACCTATCGCAACAACGGAGTGCGGCCATACGTTCAGATCGGATTCATGCCTCAGGCGCTTTCGGTGAAACCTGATCCTTATTATCGGGTGTTTAACAACGTGACATTCGAAGAGTTCTGTGCCGGCTGGTCCTATCCGCCAAAAGACTTCGCAAAGTGGGAAGAACTGGTCTATCAGTGGGCAAAACACTGTGTCGAAAAATACGGTGAAGAGGAAGTCCTCCAGTGGTATTGGCAAACTTGGAATGAACCAAACCTCATTTATTGGCGAGGCACACGCGAAGAATTTTTTAAATTACATGACCATGCTATTCGCGCTGTGCGCCGCGCTATACCCAGTGCGAAGGTCGGTGGCCCTGATCTTGCTGGTGGCAAAGGTGGTGATTTTCTAGAAAGCTTTCTGAATCATTGCGTCACGGGCACGAATCTCGCCACTGGCGAGAAAGGTACCCCTTTGGATTTTATTTCCTTTCATGCCAAAGGCCAGCCCGCTTATGTCGATGGCCATGTGCGAATGGGAATTTCGGCGCAACTCCGAGAAATAAACGATGCCTTCGAAGCGATCGCAAAGTATCCGCAATTGAAAAGCACACCTATCGTCATCGGCGAATCAGATCCCGAAGGCTGTGCCGCTTGCAAAGGAAAGAATCTCGCTTATCGAAATGGAACCATGTATTCGAGTTACACTGCAGCGGTATTTCCTCGCAAACTCGACCTGGCCGACAAGCATGGCGTTAATCTCGAAGGCGCGCTGACGTGGGCTTTCGAGTTCGAAGGCCAGCCTTACTTTGCCGGCTTCCGCTCGCTTGCTACAAACGGCATCGACAAACCAGTACTCAATGTGTTCCGCATGTTTTCCCGTATGGACGGCAACCGACTTGCGGTGCACAGCGACAGCGCAGTGCCTTTGGAAGAAATCGTGAAAAGCGGTGTTCGTGGACAGCCTGATGTCTCTGCCCTCGCCGCTCGCTCGGGCGATCGTATCACCATCTTGGCTTGGCACTACCACGATGACGATGTCCCCGGCGAGGATGCAATTGTCACTGTGGATATTGCTGGCGTGCCTGACAGTAGTCCTAAAGTAACGCGAACGCTCATTGACGCGACTCACGCAAACTCCTTCACCTCTTGGCAAGGCATGGGCTCGCCCCAGTCGCCGTCAGCCAATCAAATCCGGGAGTTAGAAACTGCCAGCCAGCTTGCCGCAATGAATGATTTGCTCGAAACGAAAATTACGAATGGCCACTGCGAACTGACCATTTCACTCGCCCGGCAAGGCGTAACGCTCCTCGAGCTTGAGTGGCCCTGAGTTGCATGAGAAAATGCCTGCGTTCCGATGATTCAGACCATCGCTACATTTGGTCAAATTTTACGGACTTACGGAGCAGCTAAAAAATGTGAGAGACAATCTTTGCATTTAGTGGATGCTTGGAGCGAAAGTGCTAGCGCGAGCAGCGTATCCCGAACTTCGATGCAATTCCACTTTACGAGGAACTTGCATCGGGAACGGATTCGCACTTGCAACGCGTCATTGCCGATCTTGCGACGACTGCCGGGCAATGTTTTTTCCAGCACCCTTTTCGCGTAGGCAAGTACAACAAGTTATTGGCAGCATTGTTGGCCGTTCCCGATGTTTACAAAATCGAATTTCATCTGCCCTGTGATGCCGAGTTATCGGCTGCTCTACGATTGAGGAAGGGATGATTGACCAAACGTGTCCTGTGGCATTGTTAAACTCCACCCAAAGGAGTACTCGCTATGAAACGGAAGCAAACAGAACACGACTTTTGTCAAGAAATGCAGGCTCAAATTCACGCCCTTGAGTCCCGCATCGGCCAGCAGGTTCCACTAAGCAACCGCTACGTTCGCGGACCTCGGCCCATTCTAGTGTCGATTGCGGAGGGAACTGCGACGCTTCAATTCCCAATGGTGCAGTATTGCTGCAAGTACCACTTCGGGATTTGGTAGATGACACTGGGTACTGGAAGCCTTAAACGTAATTTTTTGGAATTCACCTCCGCAATGACCTAAGTTGTCACGGGCACTGCAGATAATCAATGTGTTGGGACGCGGCAACCCAACGATTCTACGACCGCCGCAGCACTCGAACTCAAGGAAGAATCAAAATGCTCGTTCTCAGTCGCAAAGTTGGTGATAAGCTGGTTATTGACGGAAACATCACTGTCCAAATCGTGAAGATACAAGGAAACCGCATTTCGCTCGGCATCGTTGCCCCATCTGATGTCTCAATTCTGCGCGGTGAGTTGAACAAGTTAAAATCCAATACGCAACCGGCTGAACTTGTCGTTGAAGATGGATTGCTGGTAGCTTGCTAAAGTGCGATAAACTGTTGTTGATTGTCCGTACTTTCACTTTGCTGTTGGACCCATTACACTTCTCACATGGAAGTGATCACATTGCAATCTGGGAGTGCCGGCAACTGCGTTTTCGTGCGGAGTGGCGATACGCGATTATTGTTTGATGCAGGCATTAGCGGCAACAATGCCGAATCGCGTTTGGCCGAATTTGGCTATGACATACGCGACTGCAATGCGTTGGTACTGTCGCACGAACACTCCGATCATATATGCGGCATCGGCGCGTTTCACCGTAAATTCGGCTTGCCTGTTTACGCCAATTTGCGTACGTGGAACGCGACCCGAGCAAAGCCTTCGACGGGCTGCATTGGAAATCCAAATTATTTCGTGTCAGGTAAACCGTTTCAAATTGGATCGCTGCGCATCGAGACACTCAGAACGCCCCACGATGCAACGGAAGGCGTGTGCTTCGTGATCGAAGATGTCGAGTCCGGACAGCGATTCGGTTTGTTCACTGACTTGGGGCATGTATTTAACGGGCTTCAAAAAGTCATCGGCACTCTGGACGCGGTTCTGATCGAAAGCAACTACGATGACGATATGCTACGTGGTGGACCTTACCCGCAATACCTGAAAGATTGTATTTCAGGAAAGCGTGGACACATTTCGAACAAAGAATCTGCCGAGCTTCTCGATGCTTGCAGTGCAAGCCAACTTCAGTGGGTTTGCTTGGGTCACTTGTCGGCAAAGAACAATTCACCCGAAGTCGCATTAGCCACCCACCGTGAGCGCCACGGAAATCGCTTTACCCTCTTCTGCGCCGATCGCGACGGCGCAATGCAATTGCCGAAAATAAAAGAGCCAATATTCTCGCTCAGACCCACGGCATCATCCGTTTGAGATTTTTGTGACGAAGCATAAAAGGAATGCTGATTTACATCGTGGCTTTCTTGCTTCGATGGCGAATGATCCAACGATAGAACTTCCGTTATCAATAAAACGGTGCAAGGTTGCCAACGTTGTTCTTGGAAAGGTAACCTTGCGGTTCCCATGACCGAATCCATCGATTAGATTGATTAACGTACGAGACCACAATGGAATCAGACAAAGCGAAGTTCATGCAACCAACAGAAATCGATATCGAATACCAGCGACGCGTGGATGCCATGTCGATTAGAGAAAAAGTCGAGCGGTCGGCTGCAATGCTTGCTTGGACACGCCAGCAGATGGCCTCTCGAATCCGCCAGCAATCCCCTGAGCTTACGGATGAACAACTAAAGTGGCATGTCGCACTGACGCTTTATGAGTCAGAACCCGCTGTCGTAGCCATGATTCAAGGTCATCTAGCCAAAGTTCCCGGTTGAAGCTTTTCAGCGAACGGTGATGCAATTCGTCTCGATCTTGCGGCAGCTCGAAATCCCTTTCCACATCAATGGAGGATCAATCAGTTCTGCGTATGGTGAACCACGGTTAACTCAAGA
>JANMNK010000417.1:0-2048 GCA_031373875.1 Pirellulaceae bacterium
CAGTAACGGCACAAAAAAAGGCCGCATCTTTCGACGCGGCCTTTGTAATGCATTTTGCTTACTGAAAACTGCAATTAGGATTTGTCGGTTGAATCCGTTGTTTCAGCGGATGCAAAAGATGGCTTGCTCGCTTTCTTGGCAGCCCGATCATTCTTTCCAACAAACTCAAGGATTGCTCGCTTTCCAGCATCACCGAGGCGTGGCTTGGCGAGTTTGAGTATCCGAGTGTAACCGCCTGGTCGATCCATGAAACGCGGAGCAATATGTGTGAAGAGCACTTCCACTGCTTCCTTGTTTGCCAACAGCCGGTAGACGTGTCGTCTGGCGGTTACAGCAGGACCACGGGCTTCGGCCCATTTCTTCCAGTTGTCGCTTTGTCGCCACGCCTTCCAAGCTTCGGAGCGGCGATCCGCAGTCGTCCCAAATTGTTCAGAAGCCTTTTCCGCAGTTAAGCCTTTACGAGCAATCGTAATGCACTTTTCAACCAATGGCCGAACTTCCTTGGCCTTCTCCAGGGTCGTGATAATGCGACCTTTGACCTTGGGTGCGTTAGGCTCAAGCTCGGTCGTTTCGCGTTCTGTCAGGAACAGTGCAGAAACCAAATTGCGAAAAAGCGATCGGCGATGCGAAGGGCATCGTCCTAGAGTCCGACCATGTCTCATGTGACGCATATCAACAACCTATCAATTTCAAATATCTGTTTGGCCTAAGCCAAGACTATCTCAAAGCAAGACTATCTCAAAGCAAGACTATCTTAAAGACTGAGCGGATGGAATCCGCATTCCCAAATGCAAATTCATCGAGTGCAATTTCTCGCGAACTTCCGTAAGAGTTGTTTCGCCGAAATTTCGAACTTCGAGCAATTGATCTTCTGTTCGCTGTACCAGATCTCGAACCGTCATGATCCCGTCCGATTCCAAGCAATTGTTTGCTCGCACGGATAGCCTCAAATCATTGACGGACATGTTCAGTTTCTGCTCGAGCTGAGCCTCGGCAGAACCTGGTCCGCCGCGCGAAATTGCGTGGACTTGACGACCGAGTTCCGAGTATTGCACGAATGGATTCAGGTGCTTGCGAAGGATCTTCGCAGACTCAACCATTGCCATTTCGGGATTGAGAGAACCATCGGTCCAGACTTCAATCGTCAATCGATCGTAGTTCGTCTTTTGACCGACACGGGTTTCCTCGATTTCGTATCGAACGCGCGTTACAGGACTGTACACGGCGTCGATTGGAATAATGCCGATTTCGTGATCGCCGGAACTATGTTCGAACGAAGGAACGTACCCACGACCATTCTCCACTACCATTTCCATCATGAACGGCGTGTCGGTGGTCAGCGTTGCAAGAACGTGATCTTTATTGATGATTTCGACGTCTGCGTCCGTTTCGATGTCCGCACCCGTGATGACGCCTGCTTTGGAACGCTCGACGGTGATAACGCGAGTGCTTTCCGAGTGATTCTTGACGACCAACGATTTTACGTTGAGGACGATCTCCGTCACATCTTCCAAAATACCAGGAATCGTGGAAAACTCGTGTTGAGCTCCACGAATCTTGATTTGTGTTACGGCGCTTCCTTCCAAGCTCGATAACAGAACTCGGCGGAGACTATTTCCAATCGTTGCGCCAAAACCGCGTTCAAATGGCTCGGCAATAAATTTGCCGTAATTGTCTGTCAAGCTTTCTCGATCGACTACGACCGAGCTTGGCAATTCGAATCCTCGCCAGCGAATGTGCATTCCGAAATCCCCGACAAAAAAATGTAACTGTGTTAGGAAAAGTTAGAGGCAAACCCCACACTGTGATTAGCCAAAAAAACTAAACCCGACGACGCTTGCGAGGGCGGCAACCGTTATGCGGAATCGGAGTCACATCCTCAATTTGTTTTACGGTCATACCCGCAGTCTGAAGCGCCGTAATTGCGCTTTCGCGACCAGCACCAGGGCCTTTGACACGAACAGACAGCTCCTTGACGCCGAATTTGGCGGCCTTTTCAGCCGCTTGCTGTGCAGCTACTTGTCCGGCAAACGGTGTGCTTTTGCGAC
>JANMNK010000440.1:0-9002 GCA_031373875.1 Pirellulaceae bacterium
GCACTGATTCGCGCAAAGCACACATCCGAACATAGTAATCGAAGATCACAAAGAGACGTCCGACGAGTATGACGCAAATTAAATGATCCGTGTGCAGGGTAGCATTGCATTACCCATCATTATGTTGTGTTCATTTTTAAGTATTTTCAGAAACATTTTCATGGCTAGATATGCAATCACACTCGCTTCTCCTCAAAGCACTGGTGCTGGACGAATGGCACTTGAATTTGCGAAAGCTTTTGTTCGAAGAGGACACGAAGTCAGCTTGATTCACGGACCGCTCCCTACGACTATCAAATCCATCAATCCTGAGATGGTAGCGGCAGGAGTAAATACCATTTTGTTTCCCGACCTTGCGTTGCCGTTACCTTGGAAAAATGGTGGTTTCGCTAAGTTACTCGTCAGCATGCAATTCAAGGGAATCATCGCCTTCAACCAACTGGACAGGGCGTTCAGTATGCGAGCGGCCGCGCGAGCTGGAATACCGGGATTCATTTCTTGTCAAAACACACACAACTTTCACGGCAATTGGCTGATCAAGCGGCTCAAGCAATCCATCTATTCCACTTCGCTTAAGAAATATGCGAAGCTTATTTTCTGTGTTTCCACGGTCGTCCAGAAAGAGATTGTCGAAGATCTCGGCATTCCCAGCGCAAAGACTGTTGTGCTCAATAATGGGATTGATGTGTCGATTCATAAGCCGATCAGTGACGGCAAACGCGAGTCACTAAGGGCGGCTTTGGGTATCGGTCCAGACGAAGACATGATGATTAACGTCGGCAGGATCGACAAACAAAAGGGACATGACATTTTAGCGATGGCTTTGTCCAAGCTCGACTTCACGGACAAGAAAACAAAATTCGTTATTGTGGGTGGAGCATCGGAAACAGCACGATCGAACACGACCGAAAACTTTTTCACCAGTCTCAAACAATTTGTAGCACAACACCGCCTCGATGATCGATTGATTTTTGCAGGCTGGCGAAACGATGTCCCCGAGTTGCTTCAAGCAGCCGACGCGTATGTTCACTCGGCTCGATGGGAAGGTTTTCCCTTGGCGTGTTTGGAAGCCATGGCGGCTTCCCTGCCAACGATTTGGACGGATTGTTCTGGGCAACCCGAAGGATTCGTAGACGGAACTCACGGTTGGGTTGCGCAAGCCAATAACGCCGACTCATTATGCGTTGCTATTAGCAATATGATGAACACGCATCGAAAACAACGGTCAATCATGGGATCAGCATGCAGGCAGTTGGTCGAGAAGAATTTTGACATTCAAAATATCGGCAGTCGATTTGTCGAGATCATTGAAAAAGCATCGATGTAATCTGCCTGACTCGTTTCTAAACTGACGACCGGTTTACGAAGAGGGTGTGTGCGAAACGCCGATGTGATTGCGTTGATCGGCGGATCGTTCAATAGCATGGTAACGATCGAAAACTTGTACAACTAAGATACTATTTCTAGCGGAGAATCTCGGAGTGCCAATCCCAAATTTCTTAATCATTGGCTCGGCTAAATCCGGGACCACGGCGTTGTTCAAGTATCTCGAACAACATCCCGAGGTCTTTATCTCCGAACCCAAGGAGCCGCATTTTCTCGCACTCGAAGGGCAGCCGCTTCGTTTCAAAGGGCCTGGTGATGATCAAATGATGAACACCAAGGCCATTACCCATTTCGAAAAATACAAATCACTCTTTGATCGTGCAGGCAATGCAAAAGCGATAGGCGAAGGCTCCGTATCGACTCTCTACTACAAAGAGAGCATCGCGCGAATTCAAAAATATATCCCCAATGCAAAACTCATCGCCTTGCTACGCCATCCTGCCGATCGCGCATGGTCTGCGTTTTCTTTTATGCATGCTCGCGTGTTCGAACCGATTCAAGATTTCCGACTTGCATTGGACAGTGAACAGCAACGTATTGACGACGGTTGGCATCACATTTGGCATTACAAGCGTCAAGGGCTCTACTACGAGCAACTCCGACACTATTTCGAAGCATTCGATCGGTCCCAGATTAAAGTCTATTTATTCGACGACTTTCGTAAGTCCCCCAGCCAAGTTCTGCAGAACTGTTTTCAGTTTGTCGGCGTCGATGATAAGTTTGTTCCCAAGGAAACACCATCGCCCCACGCGTCGGGCATGCCAAGATCAAAACTTCTCCAAGTCCTTGTAACCCGTACCAAGTCGATTCGTAAAGCGCTTAAACTGTTTACGCCGATGAGCTTCCGAAAGAAGCTCAATCGCAAGTTTGAAGAACTGAATTTACAAAAAGATAAATTAGATCCGAAAATTCGAGTGGAACTGGTTGAGTACTTTCGATCCGACATCACGAAATTGCAAAGCTTAATTGAGCGTGATTTGAGTAGCTGGCTTTGTTAAGACGAGAGATGTTGATAAACTTCCGCGCGTGGAAATCATTTCCAGCGAAGCTTGCTGCTCGTACCGGTGTCAATCACGACGTTGCTGTTCGACGAACGAGAAATATCCAGATTGGAACTAGTTGTGTTCGTTTGGCTTGCCCAATCCAAAGAAACTAAAATTCCCGAGTATTGCGATGACATTACCCAATTTCTTAATTATCGGCTCAGCGAAAAGCGGGACCACCGCACTGTTCGAGTATCTCGAACAACATCCAGAAGTATTCCTTTCGGATCCGAAAGAGCCACATTTCTTGGCACTGGAGGGATCACCACTCGATTTTCGTGGCCCGGGTGACAAAGAGACTATCAATCGACTCGCTATCAACGATCTATCACGCTACGAGAAACTGTTCGCAAACACAGGCAATGCGAAGGCGATTGGAGAAGCGTCGGTGTCGACGATGTATTACACAGAGAGCATTGAGCGAATTGCAAAATACATGCCTCACGCCAAGATTCTATGCATGCTTCGCCAACCTGCTGACAGAGCGTATTCCGCGTATTCATTCATGCGGATGCGGATGCTGGAACCATGTGCGGACTTCAGCGAATCATTGGCGGACGAAACCAGACGGATCGAAGCTAATTGGCATCACATTTGGCATTACAAGCAAATGGGGTTTTATTATCAGCAGCTCAAACCCTATTTCGATAAATTTGGAAAAGATCGAATCAAAATTTATCTCTTCGAAGAGTTCCGCAAATCACCATCCGCCATACTTCGTGATTGTTTTGATTTCCTTGGCATTGATTCGACCTTTGTTCCCACTGAGAAACCAACGCCACATATCTCAGGGATGCCACGATCTAAGGTCATTCAGCTTATCTATAGCCGTGCTCGCTTGCTGCGCACGATTCTGCGAGCCGCAGTACCTAAAAAGATGAAACGACGACTGCAGAAAGGATTCGCTAAAATGAACTTGGAGCGGATTCCTATACCGTTAACGGCGCGAACAACGCTAACGGACATTTATCGTGACGATATCCTAAGATTGCAGGAATTGATCGGGCAGGACCTTTCGGGGTGGTTATCGAACCGGGAGATTGAATCGCCGACCGACGTTCAATTAGCGTTGTAATCGGCAATATGCCTTTGGCATCCTCAGCGTTATACTTAACGGCGCAGCACTTGTGCATGGACTGTTCGAGTATGCCGCATTTCGGATGCATGAAATTGTTGCAACTTATTCTGGGTGGGAGAGCGGGCTCGCTAACCCAATCAAAAAACTGACATCGAAACGGAATTTCTAATGCAACCGTCGACGCGTAAATCTCCACTTCGCGTACTGCAAATTTGCGAAGCGACCAATGCGGGAGTTGGCCGCCACACGATGGATTTGTGCAACGGATTGTTGGAATCCGGTAGCGATGTGCACTTAATTTACTCAAGAAAGCGAATCGACGACGGCTTTGAATTTCAACTCAAGCGGTTGCCATTACTCAAGACTGCCGTCGTTAACATGCGTCGCGGTCCGCACTTCAGTGATTTTCCGGCGATTCAGAAGATTCGAAGCTATCTGAAGGCGCACGGCCCGTTCGATATTATTCATGGCCAGAGTTCCAAAGGTGGTGCACTTGCACGACTTGTCGGTACTACGAGAAAAACGCCGATTGTTTATACGCCAAATTGTATTTCGACCATGGCACCTACCTTCGGGAAATTTTCGCGAATTTCGTACGGCCTCATTGAACGGCTTCTCGCAACACCGACGTCGATCATTATTTGTACTTCGCCAGATGAACTTGAGCATATCCACGCACTTGGTGTGCCCCGAAAGAAACTACGATTAATCTATTACGGTATCGAATTGCCGGCAGAGACAAATTGTCAGCGAATCCGCGCATCGAATGGTTTACCATCAGATGCAATCATCGTGGGTTTCGTTGGTCGATTATCAGCTCAAAAAAATCCGGAAATGCTCGTTCGGGCCTTCGCTCAGGCCGCCAAAGATATCCCTAAAGCGCGTCTAGCAATTATCGGAATCGGCGAATTGGAGACGCCCCTTAAACAACTTGCCAACACGCTAGGAATTGCAGACCGCATCGATTGGCTTGGCTATAGAATCGGTTATCACACGATGCCAGCTTTTGACATTCTCGCTGTCCCCTCACGCTACGATACCGGTCCGATTGTCATGATGGAAGCCATGGCTTTGGGCATACCAATCGTGATCACCAATGTAGGGTGCGTTCGTTACGTAATGAAACACGAAGAAAATGGATTCGTAGTAGAACCAAACGATGTGGATGGTTTTGCAAATTCGCTTTGCAATTTACTGTCGTCAGCGGAAACGAGAAAACGGCTTGCCGCTGCGGCGAGTGAAAAAGCGGTCGAGTTCAAGCACGAAACGATGATAGAAAAAACATTGTCGGTATACAACGAGGCAATTGCTGGCAACAATCGGCCCGCGACGACAACCGTATAGAAGATGGACGCATTTGCCATCCGAATCAGGTGAAGACCTCAGAACGCAAGAAACGAATGTATCATGTGATCGTCTGAGCATGCTTCTTGAAACGAGCACAATAATTTTCAGTCAACAGGAATGGCACGTTGTCCCGAATTATTTTTACACTTACGTTGCCCGATGCCACTGGTGCTTCTCGGATGGTGGTTCACTTTATTGGAGCATTTCGACGGCATGGGTACGACGTAACTGTCGTTCATGGCAATGTTCCAACGGACGAAAAATCCGTGCTGCCCGAACTTCATGAGTTAGGCGTGGAAACGAATCTTCAGCCCGAGCTTGCGTTTCCCCTGTCCCCTACCTTCGTCGGCAAGCTTGCGAAGCTATTCAATGAGCGGCATCCAACGGCAATCATTGGCGTGCAACAGCGAGATCGTTCGATCGCAATGCAAGCTGCACATCGGATCAAAGTCCCGGGCTTTGTTTCTTGCCAAAACACACATGTTTTCGGAGGTCGTTGGCCCAGAAGCTGGCTTAAAGAGCGCTACTACGCTTGGGCGATGCGCAAGTTCCCGCGTCTTGTCATCTGCTCGTCACCACTCGTACAGCGCGAAATGATTCATCGCTTTGGATTACCCGAAGAACGTACGCATTACTTACCAAATGCCGTCGATCTAAAACAAATTGTTCATCTCGACGCCTCGAAGAAACAAGAAATTCGTAAATCCTTCCACGTTGCTGCCGACGAATTCATGCTGGTCAACGTAGGTCGAATCAATCGGCAAAAAGGGCAAGACATTTTGTTGCGCGCGTTTGCGCAACTAAAACCAAAGGAACGTAAACTAAAGCTGGTACTTGTCGGCGGTGTTTCTAAGGACGCACAGCAAGCAGCGATGGAAATGTACCACGGACAATTGCGACAGTTGGTCCAAGAACTCAGTCTCACTGATTGCGTTTCTTTTGCTGGCTGGCGAAGCGATGTGCCGGAAATATTGGCATCAGCCGATGGGTATGTTCATTCCGCGCGATGGGAAGGCTTCGGAATTGCTTCGTTTGAAGGCATGGCGGCACAACTCCCGACAATTTGGACGGATTGCTGGGGGCGACCTACCGGGTTTGTGGACGGCATTCACGGTTGGTTGGTCCCGACCGAAGACGCGAACGCAATAAAAAATGCACTCGAAACAATGGTTGCATTACCGCTTGCCGAGCGACAAAAAATCGGAGTTGCTAGCCGAAAATACGTTGAAGACAATTTCGACTCAGTCAAAATCTCGGAAGAGTTTGTACGCCTTATCGAAGCGTCGCTTATCGCTCTCAATAATCAAGTTACTTCAAAAACGGAAAAGACGTCAATCTCATGAGACACCTCTTTTTGTACTTATGCGTGTGGATCTGTCCGGTCTCGTTCACACGGGCTTCAACGAATGTCGTTCTCATTACGGCCGACGACCTAGGATGCGAATTATCTTGTTATGGTGAAAAGCGTTTTGCGACACCTAACCTGGACGATTTTGCTCAACAAGGAGTCTTGTTTACTAGAGCCTATGTTTGCCAAGCGTCGTGTAGTTCTTCCCGAGCGTCCTTGCTCACAGGGATGTATCCTCATCAAAACGGACAAATAGGACTGGCACAATTAGGATTCCATTCCAACCCAGCCCCAAACAGCTTACCGAAATTACTTCATAGTGTCGGTTACCTGACGGGAATCATCGGCAAGTTACACGTTGAACCGGCTGCGGATTATCCATTTGATTGGCAACCTCTCAACCCAAAACCAAACGGCACGACTGCAACGCGCGATGTCGCGTGGACCGCAGGCCAATGTAAGGAATTTTTCGATCAAGCGAATGCGCAACAGAAGCCGTTTTTCCTCTACCTAAATTTCTTTGACCCGCATGGTCCGTATACAAACACAGAAAATCAAGTTGCCGGTATTCCAGAAAAGCCATTTGCCGAATCCGATATAACCGATGCCTTTCCCCTGCCGAAAGCTTTTGCCAACACACAAGTACCCGTCTCAGCGACCATTATCAACTGCATTCGACGGCTAGATCACGGTGTTGGATTAGTATTGAAACAAATTGCAGAATGTGGGCTTGAAGACGACACGGTCGTGATATTTATTTCCGATAACGGTCTACCGATAATCAAAGGGAAGACAACATGCTACGAAAAAGGAACGCATGTCCCACTTATAATCCGTTGGCCTGGTGTTTCGAAGCCCGCCACTCGGTCAGAAAATTTAGTCTCGGAAATTGATCTTTATTCAAGCGTTCTCGATGCAGCAGGAATTCAATTGCCACCCGGTATCGAGGGGAAATCACTTCGCACAGTGTGTACCGGGCAACCGACTCCTTGGCGAGACTACCTGTTCACGGAAATGCATTTCCATGACCCGTTGACTTTTGCCCCCACCCGAACGGTGCGAGACACTCGCTGGAAATTGATTAAGAATGTTGCTTCAGCAAATGAGCAGTCCGGCCTTGAGCTTTACGATCTCAACTCTGATCCGAATGAAGAGACGAATTTGGCGTCACTTGCCGAGTACCATTCGGAACTTCAAAGACTTGACGATCAACTTTCCAAGTGGAGAACGGAAACGAAAGACCCACTTCTGGATCCGGAACGCGTGGCAAGATGGTCCAAGCTTTCGGAACAGTGGCTTTCCCTATTCCAGAAAACTGAGCCTCGCCCTAAGTTCTATATTCTCAATGAAATGGACAGGGAATATTTGGCAAAGTAAGCCAATTCTGATTTTGGTCTAGGCGTTCCCTATGTGACCCGATGACGCGATTCGTTGGCACGGTTTGCAACTTGTTTTTCAGGCAAGCTCAACTGTTTAGATAAACCGCTCTTCTCAAATCCTTCCGCTTTACGCAATTCCTCTCGGGAAATCGTTGCGGCGAATGCTAAATAACGCTGCGTTTGACTGCGATCACATATTGGTTCGCACAAAAGTTTCGGAAGGGCCAAAGTCGTTCGAGATACTGATTCAGGAACCACATTTGATTTGCGAGTTTGCCACCGCGTTGAGCCGGTATGAACTGATGGAAGCCGTGCACTTGTGGCTCGAATCCATGATGCAGCAACAATTCGTTTATTAGTCGGCGCGAATAAAGCCGCCGATGAAAAGCATTACTTCCTGTCTTGCGCAACAACCAGTCGGTGTACGATAAACGATTGGGAAGGAAGGTAATGATAAACGCGCCGCCAACCTTCAAGACACGATACAGCTCTTTCAGGCTTTCGGTTGTAATGGCGACATGTTCGAGTACACCGCTGCCCAGCACAGCATCGAGGCTGTCGTCGGCATAGGGCAAACGGAATGTATGCTCCGCTTCTTTAAACTCCAGACGTGCATAGTCATAGAATTCGCCAAAAGAGTCGCCGCGTCCAAAATCGTAACCAAGCAGTCGTGGACCATCTCCAAGTGTGAAACGCATCAGGCATGAGTCGGGAGCATGTTTGCAGCCCCAATCAAGAATTGTGCCATCCTGCGGCAGATAATCCTGATACAGAAAAAACACATCGACTTGTCGCCTTAACGAGTTTGGACGACCGTGTAAAAGTAAGTACCGATCCTCGCGTCTCGCAAGCACTTGCTGATGCAACTTCTTCAGTTCTTCCACACATTGCTGCTTTGTCTTTCGCACAAACTCTGGTTTGCGCGTCGCCTTCTGAAGCCTTGTTCGTTTGAACTGGTCAGGGGGCGGGAGCGTATCGTTTACCGTTTTTTGGTCTAAGGCCATGCTTGGCGTCCGTCGAATATTTTTTTGTTGGTTCATGAACGATTGAATGCGTGCAACGGCGCGTTGTTCTCGCATCACTAGTTTAATTCGGCCAGTTCATCGCGTCGTTTTTTCGCGGAAAATTGCGTCCAAATATACAGAAGGACCCATGTAATCCGCACAACATGAATCTCGTGAAACGCCGGCAGGCGTTCACTCGCTTTAAAAAAATGACTGCGAGGAATTCATGCAATTGCTTCGGAATGCATCGACTCAAAAAGACAGGGAACCGTAGGTCGAAGTCGAAATGATGGGTTTTAACGCGTCGGCCCGTATGTTGCTTAATGGCGGGGTTGCATTATTCCGTCAATGATTGCAGCAATCACTTTTAACGAAAAAGGCTTCGCGATAACCGAGGTAAGATTGAGCGAATTGGCT
>JANMNK010000455.1:0-2140 GCA_031373875.1 Pirellulaceae bacterium
CGGAAGTTTGCGATGTAACCGAGTTCAATCCGAGCCTAGGTTCCAAGTGAGATTTACTCTTGGCTAGGTAGAATTTAACTGGATTCCCGGGACCAGTTCCTTTGCTTTGAACTGGAGTTTGTTCAAGTTGATCCTTAAATCGGAATCGTTGACGAGCGCACCACCGATTCCCATTATTGCAAGCGCGCCTAAGATGGTCCTTCCACCGCCGGTCTCACCACCGTCCATCAATGGTAAACCTGCTGATGGTGAAGGACTCGTCGCCACTACCGTCGAATCCGTCCTACCTTCGCGAGTTAAGTGGTCCTCTCGATTCAGAGCATGGCTCGCTAAGATCGTCAACAACTCGACGATCGTTAGCTTTATCGTTCATGTCGTTCTTTTGCTCCTATTAGCAATTTGGGCATTCGATCGCGGCAAACTGGGTGACGGCGTCTCGTTCAAGTCGGGTTGGGATTCTGGCGATGAGACCGGCGTTAATTTCGATTTGCCGGATATGCAACAACCAATGCAACCTACCGAAGATGTCGATGCTCCTCCCGTCCCAACCCAAGCATCTGCCTTAGAAATGCAGATCGTGGATCCATTGCTGGTTACGGAAGCAGCGAGTCCAACGACCACGCAAAATGTCTCGCCAGTGGGCAGTGTCCTCGCGGCCCAAATCAGCGCTGCCCTTTCTACAGGGGGCAAGAGCGACGAAGGTTTTCGCGGCACGAATCTCTCGGGGCGTGAACTGAGCGGTCGCTCCCAAAGAGCTAGACAGGGTGGGGGAAGTATTGAAAGCGAAGCTGCCGTTGAGGACGCTCTCAGATGGTTTGCACGACATCAATTTCCCGATGGTGGATGGTCGCTCAATCACATCCATGAAGAGTGCAATGGTGAATGCCCAGATCCCTCGATTTTCCAACTCGACTCCATGCGAGCCGCAGCTACGGGATTGGCGCTGCTGTCCTTTCTCGGAGCCGGATACACCCATCAAGAAGGACAGTACCGCGAAGAAGTTCGACGTGGAATCTATTTTCTCGTTCAACTTGGCAGACGCACCGATCAAGGTATCCGATTCCCAGGGTTGTTGGCAGAAAACGCGATGTACGAGCAAGGAATTGCTGCCCTGGCACTCTGCGAAGCTTATCAAATGACGAAAGATCCAGATCTCAAGGAGATTTGTCAAGAAGCTATCAACTACATTCGATACGCCCAGCATTCGGATGGCGGCTGGGATTACCAACCTCGCGGTCCGGGCGATCTCTCGATTGGCTGTTGGCAAATGATGGCCATCAAGAGTGCGGCGGCCAGCGACCTTCGCGTGCCAGTCTACACGATCCAAGCCTTCGATAAATTCCTAACCTCGCAACAGTCGGACGGCGGCGCTCTGTACGGCTATCGCGGCGAGTCAGCTTCGCCAGCGATGACTGCAATCGGACTGCTGATGCGCATGTACCGAGGCATGGGGCAGACCGATCCCGCTTTGCTAAGAGGTATTCAGTATTTAATGAAACACGGCCCGTCCAACGATGATGTGTATCTGAATTACTACGCGACGCAAGTACTTTTCCATCAGCAAGGTCGTGCTTGGGAAATTTGGAATGACAAACAACGAGACTATCTCGTCCAAACACAGTCGAAACAAGGACATGCAAGAGGAAGTTGGTTCTTCCCCAATACTTTCTCCCTGGTTGGAGGCCGACACTATTGCACGGCGATGAACTGCATGACGCTGGAAGTCTACTACCGAGTCTTGCCAATCTATCAAGAGATCGAAGTAGACGAGTTTCAGTTCTAGATTCGGCGGGAACAATCACTGAGCGCAATTGCTGAGCGCTATTGCTGATCAGGGATCTTCGATGAGTGATCTGAGTATTTTCCGAAAGCGAGGCAAGTCTCCCGATCAAGACCAGTTATAAACTTGCAGACCTTTTTGGTGACGGATAAAGATCTGCTTATTCGCAAAACCGATGTGCGCCCAAGCCTCATTGTCCGTCACTTTGCGTTCGCTAACGACTCGGAACTCTTTCGGATCAGCATCGATCAGATAAAGCACACCCTTTTGATCAAGCGCCATAATTTGTTTCCCGTTGGAAATCATGCTCCAATATTCACCGAACGGCCGACTGGTCCAAGCTGTTTCGCCAGTCGTCAT
>JANMNK010000515.1:0-10005 GCA_031373875.1 Pirellulaceae bacterium
CTTGCAAACGAGTCAAGTATTCCGGATGCTTGGCTTCGAGCCAAGTAATCAAAGAGCCACTTGTATGAAGGGCAATTCGAATGTGTTCGAACCTTTCAAAAACGTCCAAGAACGGTAAGTAGCTGTCCTGGTACGATTGCTCAATGACGCTATCGAAATTGCCAATCGGCTGATGATTGTGCAAAACTAAGCACAGATAAACGGAATTGTCCATAAAGTTTTACCACGGGCTAATCTGAGTCAACCGCGAACGAAGGCGCACAACGAACGGTGGCCTACCTGCGTTGGGCACTATCGGCATGCCTCTCAACCAGCGTCCAACGCTTTCATAGCAATTGATTTTCTTCCTCGCTATTCCAATCCCGCGAAGTGTTCCAAACCCTAGGGTTTACCAAATCAGACAAGCCGTTCAGCGGTGGGGAGAATTCAAAATGCGAGGGCGTCTAGCAAGATGGCGAGGGAAAGGATACAAGCGATTCCGTAAGGATGATCCTTGCCGTGCGTTCGCCGCCTACACGGAACATCGAGAGAATTTCACAAAGCGTTTTGAACTGCGTCGATTTCCCGATAGCGGCGGGCCGCATTTTCGGGGATTTCGGTATTAATAAAGCAATCCGACGCCCACTCGAATCCCGCGATTTTAGAAAGCCGGGGAAATATCTCCACGTTCCAATGGTAGATAGCCGGATCATTGCAACTCCAGGGCATTGTTCGTACCACGAAATTGTAGGACGACTCTTCATGAAGTCCTTCGATCCAACGAGCCGCTCGCTGCAATAGTAATGCAAACTCGTTCAATTCACCGGACGCCAAATCTTCAAAGGATGCACCATGCTTTTTTGGTGCGATGATCGCCGTGAACGGCAATCGACTCGCGTACGGACAGTACGCCACAAAGCGATCGGTTTCGGCAATTAATCTGTGTCTTTCCGACAACTCTTGAGCAATCGTATCGCACACGTAACAGTTGCGGGTTTTTGCGTGATAGTCTTTCAGCCGACTCAAGAGCCGTTTATAGCTAGGTGGAGTCAAATTGCAGGCGATCAACTGACTGTGGGTATGGACTAAGGACGCACCCGCCTCGGGGCCCGTGTTCTTGAATAAAACAGCGTATTGCAATAGCGGATTTTTCCTGAGAGTTGCGAGGCGATCGCGATACGCAGTGACCGCCAAGACCATATGAGATGGGCTTAACTCGTTAATGCTACCGAGGTGTTCTGACGATTCCACGATGACTTCATGGGACCCATGGAATATTTGGCTGTGATTACGTTTTATTGAATTCGAAGTACATTCTCTTTTTGAATCGTCGCAAGTCTTTTCGGGCGATTCGGCCGCCGACTGAGACTGGGCGAAGGAAGCATCTTGCTCAAGCGAACGAAATTCCGCCAAGTCAGTTTCACTGTTGGCGGTGAACGGAAAAGTTGCCGGATACTTATTTGCGAATACTCGAACCATCCATGTGCCAGCAGGGTTTGATTCGCGCCCTATCTCCAAGATTGGAGGCGGAGTGTTTGCTTCGTTGCCGAAACAGAAAGGGCAAGTCGCATTGGATTCGCCCTCGGTAATATGCTTTGCAAAGTCATTCGGGCGCGATTTGCGATCGGGGGACAGGATGATCCACCGATCTCCCAACCAATCATAACGCGCTTCGCTCATGACCGATGGCCTTTTCAGGTTGGAACCGAATTGAGTGCGGCAGCATAGACTTGCTCATACTGAGATGCGCTGTGGCTCCAAGACCAGTCTTGTTGCATGCCCCGTTCTACTATTCTACGCCAATCGTCCTGCGAGTGATAGAAAAGGTGCAGCGCGCGGTCCAGCGTCGATTCCAGTGAAGCAACGTCGTAACCAGAAAACATAAATCCTGTCGCCGTATTGTTGTGCATACTTTCGTCGTTGGTATCTGTCACCGTATCCACAAGTCCACCCGTCGCGTGAACGATCGGCACCGCACCATAACGTAACCTGTATAGCTGATTCTGGCCAAAAGTCTCGTAACGACTGGGCATGAGGAAAATATCGTATGCCTCTTCGATTCGATGCGCAAACGACTCCGAAAACTCGGCGCGAAACGCAAGTCGGTGGGGTGCGCGATTTCGCAGTTCAGCAAGCGCATCTTGAAAGCGAGCTTCGCCCGATCCGAGAATCACCCATCGCGCGTCGTCTCGATCAATCCGATTTCGCAACATCGGAATGACTAGATCCCAACCTTTTTGCTCGGCAAGCCGACCGATCAAGCCTATCAAGGGAACATTCGGTTCGTGCGGCAACTCTAGTTCTTGCAGCAGTGCCGACTTTGCAGACGATTTGCCATGTTGCCATGAATCCAAAGAATACGTTTGTGGAATCAACTCATCGCGAATCGGATCCCAAGTTTGATAATCGACACCATTCACGATTCCAACTAAATCGGCGTTCCTCGAAGAAAGCACCGCTTCCAACCCACAACCAAATGCTTCGGTTTGAATTTCTTTAGCGTACGTCGGGCTGACTGTGGTCAAACGATCGGCAAAAATGATTCCAGTTTTCAGCAAGCTGATATCGCCGTAATATTCCATCTCTTGCCAATTAAAGTGACTCCAATCCAAACCCGTCAGCGGCATATCATGCATCCAATACCGTCCCTGATACGCCATGTTGTGAATCGTGAATACAGACGCAGCACGAGCGAACCAACTGTTCGCGCGAAACTGTGTTTTCAAAATCGCCGGCACCAACCCCGTTTGCCAATCATGACAGTGTACTATCTGCGCCGGCAATCGAAGACTTTCCATTGCCATCAACGATGCACGACAAAAAAAACTAAATCGCTCACAGTTGTCGCGATAATCACCCGAACGATCCCCGTAGAGTCCTGCTCGATCGAAATAGTGCGGCTGATCGACAAAATAAAAATCAACAGGTCCATCGCCGATCGTAGCCTTGAGGATTCGGCACGCGACCTGTCGCCCAGCTATCGGGACAGAAAAACCTACATTCGTTGGCTGAATATCCACCCCAGCACGGTGAATTTGCGAATAGCCAGGGAGAAACACCGAACAACGATTACCAATATTCGCGAGCTTTCGCGGCAAAGCCCCGCAAACGTCAGCCAGGCCCCCAGTTTTTGCAAAGGGAATCGCTTCGCTGCTAATCATCACGATTTCCACAAATTTCTCCTCTAGCTCAACGAAGTCATTTTGCGTTTATAGGAAACTCTGCAAGCGATTTATTTTCAAGCCAGTCGTTTTCGAACACAAGCATTCGGTGAATCGGCCATTCGCAATTTGGCGAATCGCAATAAGCAGTATAATGTCAAACAAAACACACGTTTGTGATGAGAATACGAAGCTTGCATTTGGCAGCAACCGCACCAACAAAATAAGTTCATCGATCGGCGATGTGTATTTTTGATAAGCCCTGTGTCTTATCGATGAACACTGTGTTTTGTGTTGATGATGTTACCATTGCGGAATGCATTAAGCCAAGTCACGTTGCGACCGATTATAAAGTCTTTCTGTAAGAATGACTTGAGAGATTTCATTTCGCCCCAAAGTCAACTGCAATTTTTGAAGTTATTTTGAAATCGTTTTCGTTTTGAGTTGATCTTGGTGCAAATTCAATCGTTCGACTATAATACCAAATCGCACGACTGTGGTTCGTCCGCAGTTGTCGTCTACCCTATTCGTTCGAGCTGGAATAAACCAAGTGTTATCGATTCGCCCAAAAATTTCTTCTCTTGCGTTCCACGTTTTTTCGCGTTCGCTGCATCCTGAGCTTTTCAAAGTTTATCGTTCGCAAGTCGTGGACCAGAAGCATTTTAAAGCAAAATTGGAGATTACCGGCGAAGGGCATGTGGTCACTTTTAACTGCAATTCGTGTACGGTTACGGAAGTGGTCTGTTCCGTCAATCAGTTGTTGCCGCAGAAGAGACGATTGCTGACCGAGTCACTAAAAGAGCGCAATGTCGAGACGCTTTCATTGCCGCGCGGAGTGGAGTACAGGACGGAATACGCTTTGGAGCACGCCGGTCCGGATTTGTTTGCCATGGTTCGAACCTCGCTCGAAAAGAAAGATCGCGAATACGCACTTCTTCAAAGTTTCGATTCAAGCGGGCGAATTGCTACAGGCGCGATGAGTTATATCCACATCGAAACGCGTCAGCGAAGCATGACCATGCAAGCCCTTCATACGTTCCCTGACGACCACGCGGTGGTAAAAGTGACTTCGACTTTTACCGTACCAAAATCGATCGAATAGTCGCCAAGCGTTTTGGAATTATCGAGTGCGTCCGTGTAGATAAACGTCGCCGTCAAGTATTTCGACGATCGGTCGAACGATACGCTGTGCAACGGAGACGGTATCGAATCCCTCGCCACCGATTGCACTGATCGCTGATTGCCCACCCAACAAAACCGGGGCAACAAAAGCATGGACTTCGTCGATTTCGCCCATATCGAGCAGCGAACCCAGGACCTCCGCCCCGCCCTCGACCAACAAGTTGGTGCAGCCAACCGCAGCCAAATGACCGAGCACATGAAATAGCGTCTGCCCGGAATTCGCAGTCGAGCTTTGAAATATTTGGCAACCGGCTCGACGAAGGGCTTCGACCTGCTTCTCATCAGCCGATGATTCACAAGCGACTAGAACCGGAATTTCTTGAGCTGTTTGGACTAGTTTACTCGACAAAGGCAATCGCGCTGCGTTATCTAATACCACGCGAATCGCTCGTCGTGGTCCCGCTGGTCGCGCCGTCAGCATCGGATCGTCTGCCAAGGCCGTTCCAATTCCAACCACAATCGCATCCACGCGACCCCGCAAGCGATGAACGATTTCCCGGCTGCGTTCGTTTGATATCCATTGGCTGTCGCGGGTACGCGAAGCGATTTTTCCGTCGAGCGTCATAGCCCATTTTGCGATGACCCAAGGCAGCCCTTTACCGACACGTTTGAGAAATGGCGCACATAACGCCTCGGCATCTTGTCGCAGAATGCCAACCTCAGTCGTAATGCCCGCTTCCCTGAGACGCAAGATTCCGCTTCCATTCACTTTAGGAAACGGATCCTCCATAGCCACAACAACCCGTTGAGGTCGCAGTTCACACAACAGTTCGGCGCACGGCGGCGTCTTTCCAAAATGCGAACAGGGTTCCAACGTGACGTAAACGGTCGATTGGGAAACGTCCTCCTGGGACAAGCCGCGAAGGGCGTTGACTTCGGCATGAGGTCCGCCGAACGCTTGATGGTAGCCTTGGCCAATGCATTTGTCGTTGCGCACAACCACGCACCCGACCATTGGATTCGGCTCGACTCGACCTTCACCAAGTTGTGCAAGATCGAGTGCTTGACGCATCCAAAATTCATCCCGCTCGGCGTCGATTAGTCCTGGCCCGGTAGCCACAATTTGCTTCCCGATTCATTGCCAGCCGAAGCCGCAGGTTGCGGAGAATCTGGAGTCCACAGGCCCGACGAGCGTTCCTCGGCAGGGGCTTGTTGACCAACCCGATGGCGCAGCAATGCCGAGGACAGGTTGTCACCGGCAGCGGCAGGACCACCTCCCGCTTGGCTACGCTGCATCTGATACAGGGCCGCGTTGAGGAACTCGTTGATTACAGGATCTTGTGGGCACTCGCTGATGGCCTTTTGTAGGAACAATTGTGCTTCCTGTGTCCGTCCCATCCGACACAAGAGTTCGAATCGCTCCAGTACCGCTTGACCAACGACCATCTTCAGTCGCTTACCGGTTTCATAGATCTGTTCCAGAAGATCAACCGCCTCGTCCGGACTCTTGATCAATCGCAATTGCATGTTCAAGGCAGTGTAATCGGCAGCGTTCTTCAAGTCGTCCGACCACTCGACCTGCTTGTGTTTTTCAATCAACGATTGATACGCGCCGCGGACATTGCGAGTCAGGGCGGATTGCATGAGCTGTATCAAACTGACGTTGTCGATCGTTGTTAGGTCCGTCCAGAAATAGCTGGCTCCGGACACGAGATCGAATGTGTCTTCGGTCGATGCGACCACAGGCATTTGAAGTCCAAGTGTCTCATGAAGTTCGCGGATAACGCCCGTATCGACTTGTGGCTGGCCACTGGCAAGCCACTGGAGCAGCAGGGCTTTGATCTTCACGGCGTAACGCGGGTTCGATGCAGCTTGCTGGCAAGTCTGCTTGTCGAGTGCGCCAAACTCTAGGCCCAAGAAAAGTTTTTTGGTGTAGTCGAGCATCAACAATTCATACGAAGCAGATTCTTCCGCAGTAGGCGAAGCCGCGAGGGCGACGGTCTTGGGCAAGACGTCGTAAAACATCGATTCGGGCGATGCGACTACTGTGCGATTTAGGCTGGTCAGCCCAAGGTCTTCTCGGATCTTCTGGGCAACTTCGCCGCGAACTGCCAATTGAGGCTCGACCATCACGACGCGCGCCGGTCGATCGGTTTGTTTGCCCAGGACGGCCAGCCAACCATTGACAACGGACGGTTTCTTTTCCGCATCGTCATTGAGCGGCCGCAGCAAGTGATAAATGACCTTGGGGGGAACTTCTTCTTGCAACATCTTGCCAATCATTTGGCGATATTCGTCCGACCGAATTGCGAACAGATTGGGATGTGCGTTGAGCTGTGTCTCAAGCGACGATTCGTCTTCGATCGAGTATTGAGTGAGGTCGTCCTTGAGCATCAGGCCGTAACTGTCAGGATTGAGTTCGAACGCGAGGGCTTGGAAGTACACGCGCTGCGCGTCGGTCAGTCCTTCATGGTCAGCCAGCTTTTGGCAAGTCTGAGCCGCGCCAATTTGATCGCCCAACATGATCTTGCAGTTAAGCAACGCAATGAGCACCGTCGGCATCGGGCCGAACTCGCGAAGGATGCTTTCCAGTTTCGTTCGGGCCTGAGCGACTTGGAATCGCGAGATGAGAGCCGAAGCTTCCCGGAATCGCTCCGTCCAATCGCTTTCTGTCAGCGATTGTCCCGACGGTGGATCTTCGCGTAGTAGGATGCTGACGTCTGCGTCGGAGACGATCGATTCGTACATCTGGACCACGAAGTCGACAGGCTGCTCGGTCAGTTCGCTGAGAATTTCCGAATGCATCAATGC
This sequence comes from Pirellulaceae bacterium, assembly GCA_031373875.1. Classification (GTDB taxonomy): domain Bacteria; phylum Planctomycetota; class Planctomycetia; order Pirellulales; family Pirellulaceae; genus JANMGV01. The sequence goes on from JANMNK010000515.1 coordinate 7,074, forward strand.
GGTCAGATTCATCCGCATGCGAACCATCCCACCAATCATGCTGCCAGCGGCGGAAAAGTACAGCGGATGAAGACCGTCGCCCGAATCGGCCAAAGCTTGAAGCAGCAGGCCTGCGGACTCTTCGAGGTTTCCGCGAATCACGGCAACAAACGAGCGGTAGATTTTGGCTAGAGGGTTGTCGGGGCGAAGCCGAATGAACTTGGCGGAGGCCTCTTCCAAGCTATCGTATTCGTTCAATCGTAGAAGCACATTGCACTTGAGCGCCAACAGCCAAGCGTCCGTTGGGAACGTTTTTAGAAGCACGTTTATGCGATCCAATGCGGCGACGAATTGCTCGCCCTCGATCATCCGGTCGACCTTGACCATTTCCGTCAAGTTCTCGGCGCACTTGCAAAACTTAATCTTCTTGCCGCTGCCGCAGGGACACAAACTGTACTGATCCAGTGTCATGACTCGCTCTTTCTACTATCCGTGATTGAAATCCAATTGGGTTGTGCCGGTTTTTGTTGTCGCCTCAGGCTCCGTTCAAGTTTGCCAAGGATGGCTGCTTCGTCAGAGTGAATGGTGAGGATGACATTTTGTTCGATGCTAAAATCCATTGCGTGCCTGGATCAAGTTTGTTTTAGCGCACGAAGTGATTGAACGCACTTGGTTTCGCTAATGAAAATGCTGCTTCGGTCCAGAACTGCTATTCCAGCAGTCGATCGCAGACCACAGTTTAACATTGCCCAACCAATTTCGCGACCGTAGGAAAAGAGCAGTTAAAGCCAGTGAATTGGGTCCAATTGCGAATTTGCCTATGTGCAAATCCGAAGATCAAATTGCTGTGGAGATCAACATCCAGAACAACCCAGCCCATTGCGGTCATTCCGCAGGCCATTGCCAACCGCGAAGCTCATAGTATTTCCGCCGTGGAGTCGTATGGAGCGGGTGAATGCCGTGCTTGCGACACCAAGCGAAATGCACAGTCAATCCAAGCCCAGCTAACGTCGGCGCGATTAGCAAGGCCCAGTGCCCGATTACAAAGTACAGTCCCAGTGTAGAGCAATTGTCCTCAATTGCTCGGAAAACGATTGAGACAATCGTTCGACACTCAGTCGCCAACCCTAAAGTTTAGCTTGCACGAAGCAGTAATTGTCTCCTAAAAATCCTGAGCAAGATTGTAAAGGGAATACCAGCTTGCCGGGATTCATCTGTACGAAGCCAGCCAAGATCGTTTGAAGCCACCTTGTCAAATTCTGCAAAGCGAGCAGCAATAAAAAAAGGGCACCGTTTGGTGCCCTTGATTGAATCTACAAAGCTGACCGACAAGCCCGCCTTACTTCGCCGCATTCTTATTCTTACGAAGACGTCGAAGCCAATTCGCCCCGCCACCCACCGCAGCCACACCAATCAAAGCCAAACTCGTCGGCTCAGGAATAGCGGAGAAAGCAATTTCGTTTCCACCGAGGTAGTTATAGTCAAGAACAAAATGGTTCGGTGAGATACTGGGGTTTGCATTGATATTGCCAAAAGTCCCACTCAAAGTACCGTAAGTAGCAAACACAAACCACTGATTCAGAGGAGCAGCGGCTCCAAATTTCTTGAGGTCCAACGATACGCCAGTAAGATCAAGATTTCCGGTAACCGTCAACAAATCTGTAAAAATGCCATCATATTCAATCTCAAGGGTACTACCATTAATGAATGACAAATTACCGTTTACACCTATGGAATCAATCGAATTTCCAGGCGCTAGTGTTGATGCATTGATGGTCACATTTCCAATAACGTTACCGGATCCATTTAGCGTTCCACCATTTGAAACGATCAAACCACTGGTGGCTGTTAAGGAACCATCGACGTTAGCGATTGCATTCGAAACGCTTACCGCACCGGACGAACTTGTCGATCCCGTTCCAGTAACTTGGTAGTTGCCGCTATTCACAGTAACTGCCGAATTAGTTGTACTGCCTTCTACGACAAATGAACCGCCGTTAAGTGTGACAGCAGTTCCGGACAAACTGCCACCCGTTCCAATTTTCAACGTACCTGCATTGATAGTCGTCGCACCGTTGTAGGTATTTGTGCCGGTCAAAGTCGTAATGCCGACACCTGATTGAGTAACACTTCCCGATCCGGAAATATTGTTTGAAACAGTGAAGTTGTCCAAGCGATTGAAAATCAAGGAACCGTTATTGTTGACGGCACCACTTCCAAGCGTCCCCGAAGACCCGCCGCTTCCAACCTGCAGCGTACCGGCGGTAATGGTGGTTGCACCGTAGGAGTTGGTGCCGGTTAGAATCGAGGTTCCTGCCATGTTTGTGAATGAACCGGTGTTTGTCAGGTTACCGGAGAAGGAAACGACACCACTTGCGTTCTTGTGCTCAATGGTTCCGCCAGTACCCGATACGCTGTTTCCAACCGTGAATGTTCCAGTCCGGTTAAAAACGAGTGCACCAATGTTCGCAACCGCTCCGCTACCAAGCGTGCCCGTGGCTGTGTTGTTTCCAACTTGAAGGGTTCCGGCAGTAATTGTCGTCGCACCGTAGGAGTTGGTGCCAGTGAGAATCGAGGTGCCTGCCGTGTTGGTGAATGAACCGGAGTTCGTCAGGTTACCGGAGAAGGTAACAACACCACTCGTGTTCTTTTGCTCAATGGTTCCGCCAGTACCCGATACACTGTTACCAACCGTGAAAGTTCAAGTCCGGTCAAAAACCAGTGCACCTGTGTTCGCAACCGCTCCAATGCCGAGAGAGCCAGTGGATGTATTGTTTCCAACCTGGAGCGTTCCGGCAGTAATTGTCGTCGCACCGTAGTTATTGCTTCCAATTAGAATTGAGGTGCCTGCCGTGTTGGTGAATGAACCGGTGTTTGTCAGGTTTCCGGAGAAGGTAGCGACACCACTTGCGTTCTTTTGCTCAATGGTTCCGCCACTACCCGATACACTGTT
>JANMNK010000524.1:0-9910 GCA_031373875.1 Pirellulaceae bacterium
AGATTTTGCACGGCGTGCTTGCCTATGATCGCGATTTGACAGAGAACGAAAATGGTGTTCGTGTCAATGTGCTCGATCGGTTGTTCCACGGTGGTCAAGTTACCGGCTGGGAGTTGCTCGACGGCGAACAGTTGCCGAAAACCGGACGGATGGGGATGAAAGCTCGCCTCGAACCGGGCAGCTACATAGGTCAAGGCCACGTGGATCAGTGGCTTGCGATTCTCGCACAAATCGATGTGCCTCTCGACCAAGAAGTCCTGGTTGGTGAGCGAATATACACGATCGAAGATTGGGCTCGCCAAGCTCAATGGGATGTCCCGAACAATCCTGTCTTGGAATATAGCTGGACCTTGATGGCCTTAATGCACTATTTCCCGGACGAGCAAACTTGGCAAGCCAAAGATGGCAAAACATGGGACTTTGAACCCTTGGTTGAGTTTGAGGCCAAGCAAGATTTGACCACCAGTCCGTGTGGCGGTTCTCACCGCCTGATGGGACTGGCCCACGCTCTTAAGTTCCGTCGCCGACATGGCGGAGCCATTACGGGTGGTTGGAAGTTGGCTGAAGAGAAATTGCAAGAGTCAATTCGGATCGCCCGAGAATATCAAAATTCCGACGGAAGCTTCTCCTGCAATTTCACTGAGCGACCGGGACAGACCAAAGACGTTGGCGCATCGATCAGCGCAACAGGCCACATGCTCGAAGTGTTGGCCTTTGCATTGCCTGAAGAAGAACTGTCGCAACCGTGGGTCGAGCGGTCAGTCGTGCGATTGTGTAGCCTGCTGCAAGCGACGCGCGACGTCGATCTCGATTGCGGCGGACTCTACCATTCCTTGAGTGGTCTTCGCATTTACCACAAGCGTCGTTTCGGTGCTTGGAATCCCGAGCCGCTGCCTGCTGGGCCTTAACACAAATCCAATTCGAGAAACTGCTGACTGCGGCATGCAACGTCGGACAACGTGAAGGAACCGTGTAGTTAATTACGTTATGTAAATTACTTCTGCTGGTTTTTTTCCGCAATAAGACAGCCACATCGAGCAGAAATGGGCCAGGTGTTCTGGAAAACGGAAGTATCCAAATTGTCGAAATCGCAAGCATTCCGATCATCTTTTGGAAAAAATCTAAGCGTCGCCCGGGGTGGCTGGACGCGTGAATGAACGGATTTACCAAGGAATTCGTAACAACATCATGGCACATTCGACTTGGTCGGCTCGACGTTTTTCCGCTACCATAGACAAAAGGCCTATGATGCCTAGGTAAGAGAACCGGAGCCGGTGCCCCCGTTGGTCGCTGGGCGGCGAGTTAGAAGTTTAGGAATTGGATACATGTTTACAAAAGTACTTCACTGCAGTTTCTTTGCGTTGGTATTGTCAAGTTCAGTGACTTTAGGTGTGTTCGCGCAAGATGCCACCCAAGAGAAGAAGCCGCCGGCAGACGCCAACGCAGGCCAAGCGAAATTGGACGAAGCGACCGATTTAAAACTCGAGGCCGATACGATTGCGACTTTGTCAACGGTCGTCACGCTCTGCGAAGAGGCCCTCGCTGCAGGGCTTGATGAATCCAATACGGCCTTTGCAAAAGAGTTGCTAAGCTCATCAGCCTTTCAACGCGCCCAGATGACGATGCAAGAACTGGTGCAATCGCGCGTCAGCCCGCAAGCTCTGCGTCGAGCTCGAACAACGATCCTGGCTGATTTGCAAAAGTCTATCGATAACGATCCCAAGATGATCGATGCCTATCTCATGATGGCACGAATGCGGATGCTTGGCCAAGAACGTAAAGAAGCAATCGCGGCAATCGACAAAGCGATCGAAAACGCTACGGATGATAAACGCAAACTTGCCGAAGCATATTTGGTTCGCTCCCAAATCCAAGACGATATTTCCGAAAAACTTTCCGATTTGCAACAGTCGCTCAAAGCAGACCCAACCAGTCAAGAAGCTTGGCAGGCCCGGATTGCTCTGTTGATAACCCAAGGCAGCTTTGACGAAGCTTACAAGGACGTTCAAGACTTGCTCAACCGCGATCCCGAAAATGCTTTCGCAATCCAAGCTGCCGTGCAATGCCTCCTGAATTTGGAGCGAACGGACGAAGCGATCGATTTGCTTGGCAAGAAAATCGAATCATTGCCCGAAAATGCCGATCTCCATAAAGTCCGTGCTCGGCTCTATCTGCAACAAAAGAAAGATGATCTGGCTCTCGAGGACTTGAACAAGTCGATCGAAATCAATCCTCAAGATGCAGAAACACTCTTGATGCGTTGTGAGTATTACCTGGGCAAGGAAGACATCGAGAAAGCCCAGCAAGACGTCGAAGACGCTCTGCTTCTCCAGCCCAATCTGGTTGGCGGGATCATTTTCCGCAGCTTAATCGCATCCCGCCAAGGTCGTTTCGATGATGCTATCCGCGATATGCAGACATTGGTCCGGGCCGACCCGGAGAATCCGGGCTTCCTGCTACAATTGGCCGGTTATTACCAACAAGACAATCGTCCCAATATGGCAATCAAAGTCACCGACGAAGTGCTTCGCAAAGATCCCGAAAACTGGCGAGCCTATCGTCTACGAGGCGATAGTTTGCTGAGCATCGGCGAGCATACCAAGGCGTTGGCAGATTACGAAAAAGCACTCGAAGTGGTTCCCGCCGAAGACAAAGAAGACCGATCCGGTCTGCTAAACAACTTGGCCTGGGTCTTGGCAACATCGCCTCAAGACGACCTCCGTGACGGCGAACGTTCGATCAAGCTCGGCACCGAAGCCTGCGAAATGACCGAATACAAAGAATCGCACATCCTGTCGACATTGGCGGCCGGGTACGCAGAAACAGGCAACTTCGCCGAAGCTATCAAATGGTCAGAAAAAGCAGTCGAGTTGGGTAAAGAAGAAAAGAACGAGCAGATCGACCAACTAGAAAAAGAACTCGAAAGCTACAAGCAAAATAAACCTTGGCGAGAAAAGCAAGAAACCAAAGAGAAAAAGGCTCCCCTGCCAACAACAGGCGGCGTGGATACCTGATCGATTGCGATTCAAAAATAAACGAACAAGGTGGGTACAATTTTGCCCGCCTTGTTTTTTTCCGCCCCGTCAATTTGATCTATTTGTCGCCGTCGAGTCGAGCGATGACATCCTCTAAGCCAACTTGGGCAGCTTTTGGTAAATCTACTTTGCTGCTTTCCATCGAAGCAACCGGAAACGAACAGTAATCGGCCGCAAAGAATCCGCTGGGTCGATGGTTGCCACTTGCACCAACGCCACCAAAAGGCAATCGACCGCTCGCACCGGTCGTCTGTCGATTCCAATTGATGATGCCCGCGTTGATGTGGGACACAAAATATTCCCACAAGTCACGTCGGCCACTAATCAAACCTGCCGACAATCCATATCGAGTTTGATTTGCCAATCGAACGGCAGATTGTAGATCTTCTGCTCGCTGGACGATGAGCAACGGGCCGAACAACTCGCAATCATCGACCACGTTTCCGCCCGCTTCGACAAGTCCAGGCGTTAATGCCGCCGGATGATCGGGTAGATGCTTTGCAAGATGGATTGCTCGGCCACCGGTTTCTAAAAACCTCTGTTGTCCTGCAAGAACATCCTTGGCGGCAGCTTCGGAAATCAGTGTACCTAAGAACGGCTGAGGCTGGCCCAGAGGATCGCCGACGCGAATCGTGGCAAGAACGGACGCCAATCGATCCACAACTGCTTGTCCGTTGCCGGAATCGACAACAATTAAACGACGTGCACAAGTACAACGCTGTCCCGAAGTGATGTATGCCGACAAGATGATTTGATAAACGGCCGCATCGATGTTCGAAGTTTGGTCGATAACGAGGGCATTATTGCCGCCCATTTCGAGAGCAAGCATCTTTTCGGGACGACCGGCTAACGCACGATGCAACGCTTGCCCGACCCGATAACTTCCCGTGAATAGCACACCATCGCACAATTCGTCCATCGCAGCGGCTTGCGCAATCTCGGCGGTGCCGTGGACCAAATTCAAAACACCAGCAGGCAGCCCAGCTCGTTGCCACGCCTGGGTCAAAAACTCGCCAACTGCGGGCGTCTTTTCGCTCGGCTTGAATACAACCGTATTGCCTGCCAATAACGCAGGAACAATATGCGATCCTGGAAGATGAGCCGGAAGATTAAAAGGCCCTAAGACTGTCATGACGCCCAGAGGACGATAGCGAGTCACGGTGACTTGATCGGCGGTTCCTTCTGTCGTCGTCCAACGTCGGGACCGTAAGGCGTCGACTGAGTTTTGAACTTTACCGATCGCTGTAGCTACTTCCGTATCGGCTTCCCAAAGCGGTTTTCCCGTTTCGCGAGCGATCAGTTCCGCGAACTGAGCACGACTGTCTTGAAGAATTTTTGCAAAATTGCGAGCGATCGATTCGCGCGCATCCAATTCGAGCATCGACCAAGCAGGAAATGCTCTCCGCGCGGCGGCCAAAGCTTGCCGTACTTGATCAACGTCTGACCAGCGACCCTTCCAGACAGTCTCGCTCCGAAAGGGATCGTGGCTCAACCACTCCTGGCCTTGACCAGCGATCCAATTCCCATCGATAAACTGTTGACCGGATAGTTGGATTGACATAGCTCGTATCGATTGTCTAAGTGTGAAGGAGCAAACCGCGACGGTTGAACATTCAAAAAAAATGCTCGTAGGCGCAACCAACTAAATTCCCGATGCGATACCAGGTTCGTGATCGTTTGTTTGGCTGCGATTCGGTGCTGGATGAAGCGGCATCCAAAGCAAATTTGTGCCCTTTTTGCATTGCAACATCAGCGAAGCAACTTGCGTTGTGACGACCTCCTTGTCGCTGACGAGCGCTGGCGCAATCAGCGCGCGAAATCCGCTTTGTTCGCTTGCCAAAACTGCCAGTGGTGCGTCTACGGTATCTCGAACATCGCTCAAAACTAACTGCCGTGTACGCCGAACGGCATCGATCGAATCGCGACGGCAATGCACTACTGGGCCGCCATCGAAAATGTCGATGAGATCACGAGCTTGGAATCCTTCGGCCTGAAGCATGGCCAAAGCCGGTTTGGTTTGATCGTGAACTTTTCCGATCGTATCTCGAGCTTCCTGAGATAACAGGCACGTGTAAATCGGGTGCTTGGGCATCAAATCTTCGATGAAACGTTTGTCGATGGTTGACAGCGAGTCGGCTTGCGGGAAATCCATTTCGAAAAAGTGTCGACCGATCGCATCCCAGAACGGGCAAATGCCTTCTTCGTGAACCACGCCGCGCATTTCCGCGATGACTTCGTCGGAAAACCGTTTCGGATGGGCTGCCATAAACGCAAAGCGTGCCATGCTCAACAGCCGACCACGACCTTGACCGCGATAATCCGACAACAAAAACAGGCTGCCTATTTCCGTTGGGCCATCGTGGATCTTGATCAAATGCAACTCCGTCGTCGAAATCGATTTATTCAAAGCCTCGCATTCGTGCGTGGAGTCGATGATCTTGTACCCATAAAACGGTTCAAAGCCACCGATCTTAGAGAAGATACACGACGTGCCAACCAGCTTGCCGGTATGGACATCTTCCATTACAAAGACATACGGATTCCCGTCAGGCTTTTCCACTTTGCGTTGCACGGCAAACGCGGAAGCTTCGACTCGCTCCATCAACTGGTCCTTGGTGATTTGCAGCGTCGTCATGCCATAAGTCGCTTGCCGAATCAAATCCCATAGTTGATCAATGTCGTCTTGGCGAACAGAACGTACGATAGTCATGGCGTTGGTTTCTTATTCAATCGGTATAGGACGGATGAAGGGTGACGAATGTCGTGTGAAGAGAAAATACCGTCTACAGGGTTATTTTGCGGTTTGGCTGTGCTCCTTGGTTGTTTGCAGAACACTTTCGATGATCGAGCATGCCAAATCGATGTGTGCCTCAGTCGTAATTGCAGGAGGTGGGAGAAATCGAATTCGTGCAGGATTACTACCTGCAATAAACGACATGAGTCCCGCGTGGTACAGATCCATGACCATCGTTTTTGCTTCCGCTTCGGAGCCCTGTCCCGGCGTGAAAGCAATCATCATGCCTTCACCGAAAGGCCCCGACAGCTTGCCAGGATATCGTTTGCTCAAGTCCGCCAGCTTGGCTGCAAAGTAAGCATGTCGACGCATGTTCCAACCGTCTTTGCCAAAACATTCACGTTGCAGCAATTCATCCAGCACGACAAGACCCGCTGCCAAAGAAGCCGAACTGGCCGTAAAAGTCTGGCTGAGCAATGGTCCCTTGGGCTTTAACTCGTCTCGATAAATCGTCGCGCAGACTTGAGTGATCTTGCCGATCGTCACGATGTCGACAAATTCGTCGAGTCCGAAATGCTGGAAAGCAAACGGCGTGCTCAGCCGGGTAAATGTTTGCACTTCGTCCATAATGATCAAAATGTTTTGCTGTTTGCATTGGTCAATTAACGTGCGAAAATACTTGGGTGTGCCAGGATAGTAACCACCTTCGCCAGCCACCATCTCCATCCACAAGTTCGTGTATTCGCCCGGATGCCTAGCCAATAGTTTTCGCAACGTGGCCGACGCGTCTTCGATACTTCGCTCTGCATTGGCGGGCTGGAACATCGGCAAGTGGTCGACTTGGACGGCTTGCGGTAGTCCCGTTCGATATTGCGGCCGATCCGTCAGTTGCGAGAGTGCCAATGTGCGACCCGCAAAGCAATTGTCGATGGCCAAAACACGATTGCCCGGGAACCGATTGTGAAAAGCGATCTTGAGCGCATTCTCATTGGCCATCGCACCGCTCGTAGACAACAAGCAATGAGCAAGCTTGGCACCGTGCTGATTTGCCAACTTGATGAGTTTTTCGCACATCTCGATGGTCTCGGGGTTCTGCTGCAAATTGCCTTGCATGACTGTATCTTCCAATGCCGCGTCAATCGAAGACTCCAGCAACCGTGGGTGGCTGTGCCCCATGCCGTGGACACCGATCCCAGCGATAAAATCCAGTTTGACGCTGCCGTCGGCCAATTCGACAAACGGACCGTTGCCAAGTCCGCTGGTCAAGTACGGAAAGTATGTCGCGCCTCCCCGCGCCGCGGCCAACCGCTGCAGCAACTGTTCGTATCCCGCCGCCAAGTCGCCGCGCGGTCCTCGAACGCCATCGATCGGTCGCGAGTGATCGGCCAAAGCTTCCGTCAACAATCGTTTAGCTTCAACAACGCGAGGATCGTCACGGAGCTCGTCAGCAAGCAACTTGCTGGAGCCGGTATTCATCGCTTGCGGATTATTAACTTTCTCGTTCATCACACGTCCTTGATAGAAAAGTCACCTTAACGACACTGTTTGAATAATACCCTAGAGACCAAACTTGGACAAAGCCCGACAGGGTCCTTGCGCAACAGATTACAATGCAAAGCGAGGAATGTGGCCCAGTAATCTGCGACAGGAACTCGATTCAAAAGCGATTTGATGCCTCTCAACGATCCAAATAGAATTCTCGGAGCCATCTTGAAATGGGCTGTGATCGTTTTGCTCTGCAAAGTGACCATTCATATTCTCTACAACTATCAAGGTTATTTTCCACCCAATTTTGAGTCGGACTTTTTGCGCGGTCGGGAAAGCTATTTCTTCGGGAGCTATCAAGTCGCGTTTTACGGGCACATTTTGGCGTCGCCGATAACTTTGGTGACCGGGACCATCCTGATGAGTCGCCGGTTCCGAGAAAGCTATCCCGCGCGACATAGGATGATCGGCAAATGGCACGTCCTTATCGTGCTTGCGCTGGTGGTTCCAAGCGGCCTCTGGATGGCCACCCGCGCGTACACAGGAGCGATCGCCGGCATCGGGTTTGCGCTGTTATCCCTCGCAACCGGATTTTGCGCAGTCCTTGGCTGGCGGCAAGCTGTATTGCGCAAGTTCACCGCACATCAGCGATGGATGACGCGTTGTTATTTGTTGTTATGCTCAGCGATAATTTTACGACTCATGGCAGGTTTCTTTACCATTATCCAAGCCGAACCCGAGTGGACCTATCAACTCGCCGCTTGGCTGAGCTGGATACTACCGCTAGCTGGCTTCGAAGCATTCGAAAGGAATTCGCATTTTTCCCAGATGTATTCGGCGCGTCATAAGGATTAGTTGACATCGGGGACACTTTCCTAAAGCCATAACAAACGCCGTTGAACCTACCCAGCAACTCAACTCCCAATGTAGTATCGTATTATTCGACACAAAAAGCATGCTTGAAGCCGCGGAATTTTAGACTCATGCCTGAAGTTTACTTCCTTTTTAATTCAGCCCAGCACTGCCGTCGCATAGTTCTTTCATACAGCCCTACCACTGCCAACACAACCTCCTCCCCGATTCCTCTATCTCCCCTTCTCCTCGGTACTCCGTGGATAAGGGGCCGGGGGTTGAGGAGTCTTAACATCGGTACATCACCAATCGACTTCAAAAATTCGCAACCTACTTCATCGAAAAAACACCCGACTCGCAAGACAGCGGAGTCTTTTAAGCTCTTTTAACAAATTTCGGTTAAACTAGTTTCGCTACAATAGTCTGGCTCTGCCATCGACTCTCCCTACTCAAACCCACCAGTACCCCAATGAACATACGCATTCCTTTTCGCGCCGTACGATCTTCGTTTTTTTGTTGCCTGTTCCTTCAGGCTTGGGTTACGTCCGTGCTCAATGGCCAAGCGCAAACCACGGCGACTGGTGTCGATCCGTTTCGACGCGAGAACTTGGTCGCTTGGTGTATCGTGCCATTCGATAGCCAGAAACGGACGCCCGAAGAGCGAGCAAAGATGCTTGAAGAGTTGGGTATCAAGCGACTTGCATACGATTACCGCGCCGAGCACGTCGGGAGCTTCGAAGATGAAATTTCCCAGCTCAAGAAACACGGCATCGAACTGACAGCTTGGTGGTTTCCCAGCGAACTGAACGACGAAGCCCGTTCAATCCTCGCCCTGCTCGAAAAACACAAGCTCCATCCGCAGTTGTGGATCACCGGTGGTGGCGAGCCAACCAAAAATGTAGAAGAGCAAATTCAGCGAGTTCAAGCCGAATCGAATCGCATTCGACCAATCGCCGAAGCTGCCGCCAAGATCGGTTGCAAGGTCGGCCTCTACAATCATGGCGGGTGGTTCGGTGAGCCGGAAAATCAGATCGCGATCATTGAGCACCTCAAAATGCCTAACGTCGGCATCGTTTACAACTTGCATCATGGTCACGATCAGATCGAACGACTGCCGCAATTGCTTGAAAAGATGAAGCCTCACTTATTGGCGTTCAACTTGAACGGCATGGTCCGCAATGGCGACAAAGTGGGAATGAAGATCGTTCCCATCGGCGTCGGTGAAGACGATCCAGCTTGGCTAAAAGCTGTTCGAGCTAGCGGTTATGATGGACCCATCGGAATTCTGAATCATACCGACAGCGATGCTCGCGAGCGACTGCTCGACAACTTGGACGGTCTCGACTGGTTGCTCAGAATAGGCTCGGGACCGAAAACGGACTTGCCCAAGTATCGAACTTGGACTGCTCCGGCACGCCCTGCCCTGGACGGCGGAAAATTGTTTGACGGTCAAGCGGAATATCGCCAGCCTCCGATTTCTGTTCAATGCACCGCCAAACTATTCCAACGCGATTCGTACAATATCCTTATTGCCAACGATACCAAGAGCAGCGGCGACCATTGGGAAGTTTTCACGCATGCGGGCTCGGGGTTGCTGGCTGCCTACATGCCGGGTCGACGTCCCGATCACGTGCAAACACAAATCAACTTCTGCGACGGCAAAGTCCATCGCGTGACATTCGTTCTCGAAGCCCGCCGAGCTAGGCTATTCGTCGACGGAAAAATTGCCGGTGATCAAGCTACCGAAAGCGCGAATCGGCCAAGCGTTCCCGGACAACTTGCCATCGGTCGATTAGTCGAAGGC
>JANMNK010000526.1:0-2418 GCA_031373875.1 Pirellulaceae bacterium
AGCCGATGGCGAAGCGACCATTGAAGGCGTGGGTCGGGAAATTTTCGACTTGCTATTGCGTGTCGCCAGTGGCGAACGCGCTCGCAATGTGCCGAAATCACTCGCCGTTTCGTCCGGCACGTTAAAATTCCCGGCTATTCCAGCGTGCCGATGCAGCTCAATGGCGTCGAGCAATTCAAATCGTTTGGTGTCGACAATTACCATCAAACTGTCGTAGTCTTGGTAGCCACCACTAGCCGAAGTCACCATGTCCACGTCCGCGTCAAGCCCCTGCGCTGCAGCTTGTCGAAATACCATGAATGTCTTCGGTTCCACTTCGGACAATGCAATGATCCCGGCGTGCGTTTTGGGCTGCTTAAGCAATTCGGTCAGTTGTTTTCCGATCGTTGCTGCATCGCTCACTGGGGGTTGCTCAGGTCGATTGCTTTCCACATTCCAAGACAGCACTCGAAAAGGCTCGGCAGCGATCAGCGAACTTGAAAGAAACGCTACAACCAACGCAAACCAGGTAATTCGGATCACAACAGAACTCTCGCGGGGAAATGATGAATCAATGAAACTTCTCTGTAACTGACCAAATCGACAGCGGAAGTTCAATGAGTCCCAAACAAAAAAAGAAGTGCGTGTATCCCTCGTTTCTAGGATTAAACCTGCTCTTCACCGATCGATTTGCGTTTGCGACGGAAAGATTATTAACGAGAAGTTAACGAATTGGCTCGCAAAAACATTTCGCACTGGTGCTCGAAAAAAGTCGCAAGAGCCTGAACGACTGCGAGTAGAACAACTTGCTCAATAGACAGAGATGTTACTGGCTGTCTGATTCCGAGCGTTCGATAAACGACAAGCTGTACCAACCCAGCACGCATACGTCTTCGACTGTCGACCAGCGACTGTTGTCAGACCAGATGGGTTGACGGCAAAGTGGGCACACCGGTGACTCGGACGACCCGAACACGTGTTGGGCACCCTCGCTTGGGTCGATCCAAATGGCTTCGCACTCGTCACAGATGATCAAGCCATGCAACGCGTTCTCGTGAAGTCCGCAGGTGCGCACGCGACGCAGACCATCTTGGCAAACCGGGCAATTTCCTAAGTGCACGAGAAATGACGTCATTAGAAATCTCAGGGGATCGGAATCGAAGAATTAAAATGGAAAAGCGGTAATGACATTTTTGCCATCGACGACTAGTCGCAACCGTTTGGCAGGCGGATTATTGTCGCGTCGGCCGTCCCGTCCGCCGATGTATCCGATCGGTTTGTCAAAGCTGGCTTCGATGACGGTACGACCATCTTCTTGACGCATTGACGTTCCCTTTGCCTTATTATTGGCGCGTTGATACGCGTCGTCGATCCAACGAATGACGTTTGGCATTTCGCCATCAAAGACCCCGTGCTTGCCGCTGCGATTGGGTTGATCTTGGAGATGGCGCTGGAGGTGTTTGAGGCGATGGCCCTCTTCGCTGCCCGGACCGTATACTAAGCCCGCCGGAGAGACAAAACGGTCGCGCCCCGTCTCCTTCAAGATGCTCGATAACTCGCTTTGACGAGTGGACGAATTCGACTTGGGTGAGGATTTGGTGGCTGGGTTACTCGTTGGAGCCGACCGCGTGCTATCGGTTAATTTCTCGTCTGACTGTGACCTCGTCTGCGAATCGGAATTGGATGGCGACGAAGCAGGAATTTCTCGTGATTTGGAATCAGAATTTTTTGCGACGCTGCCGCTGTTCCCTTCGCCCATGATAGATGCCAGCGACGGCAAGTTCCAACCGAGAGAGCGATTGGCAATGGGTTGCGCGATGGCGTAAACGATCAAGAGGCCGACGAGTGCAAGCGCCCATTTGACTGGTAACTGTCGAACCGTTTGATCAACGCGTGGCTTTGGAGTCATTCACGAAGTCCGAGTTTATTAAACAAGTTGGATTTTGCACGATTGGCGATCGAACTTTGTAGCTGATCGAACAGGTCACTGGGTAATTGTGTACGTCGCTGCGATTGCGACAAGTGCAATTCGCGTTCACACGTTAGTTCGAAGCCAAAGCCCCGATCAATCATATGCATTCTACAATACATCACGATTGACTTAGCAAACTGGCTCCGTCAGTCGCTTGCCAAGTTCGACATGGCACTCAATCGCGTGACGAGTTCTCTTGCCTGGCCTGAATCAATTGCGGCAGCACAGCGGGCAACGGCTGATTTAAGGTCTTTTTCCACCCCTGCAACCCACAATCCCGCGGCTGCGTTGGCGACGACCATATCCCGACAAGCTCCTTTGGCTCCAGACAAGACATTTCGGATCACTGCGGCGCTCTCTTCTGGGCTCTCGACTAATAATTCCTTTAGTTCAATCGGCTTCAAACCGAAAGATTCCGGGTTCCATCGCAGTTCCTTAACTGACGCATTGGCTACTTCGAGCACGAC
>JANMNK010000532.1:0-5615 GCA_031373875.1 Pirellulaceae bacterium
GGGCTTGTCCGATCTGTCGCAACAGGTTTGGCGTGCTAAAACGAAAGACACGCCCCGTCCGACAGCGACGATCGGGCTTGTCCCGATTCGTCGCAACAGGTTTGGTGCGCTAAGACCTCAGAGCCTCCCCGCCCCCGAGCGACGATCGGGCTTGTCCCGATCCGTCGCAACAGGTTTGGTGTGCTAAAACGACGGACACCACCCACCCGACAGCGACGGTCGGGGCTTGCCCCCGACGTACGCCGTTTTGGAGTCCTAAAAGCGAAGCACGCGAGTGTCCTCTCGTAGCACGCCAAACCTAAGAGTGACGGAGGCAAGCTCCGAGCAATCTGGCTTACGTCCCTTCGATCGGAGAATTTGGTGCGAGCTAGTAAAGGAATTCGGTCGCTTGTTTATGACCGTGGTCGGCAAGCCCCAAGAAATCGACTCCCACCGCTCCCGCGCCGGTGGCGGTCGCTACAAAGCCAAACCCAAAGCCCGCGAATTGCTGGCAGCATAACGCTTCGTCCAACAGTTTTACAGCAGTGCATTGAACCTCGGCTGCAGGGTGACAGAATACTTTTGGTACCTAATCGCCAAAGTCCTCTTCTGTCGATCACTTTCGCACCCAGCCAACATGAATTCCATCAAAGACTCGCTCCCTACAACAGCGCAGCCTACTAGTCATCCACCGAACAACCATAGGCGATCGGGAACTTACAATTGTGTTTCGATTGCCCGATGTTTTGATAGAATGACGAGAACCTGGTGTCCCCGCAAGTCTCGGACCAAAATATCTCCGTTAGGAAAGCGAGATGCCGGGCTGCGACAGAAACGCCAGCCGTCGCCTGCGGCACCCCGGATATCTACTGAGAACTCTCAAGATCTCCGTTTCCAAAGATCGGTTTGATTAACACAGCGTCTGCAAATCCTAAGGCCCAGAAACCTACTCCAGTTTTGGCCAAATTTGCAGCCAGAGAGAGCCAGTTGTATGCCATTTCGCGTGCATGGTCGGCTATGCGGATGACTAATCCTTTCAAGATTAGATGAATCAAAATATCACTCGCAATTGCTACTTTTTACGCGGCACTCGTGATTTCGGATTTAACGGAATATTGCCATATGCCCCGCATGAGTCACGGACTACTAGTTTAGGATTGAGGAGCAAAGTACGTGTAGGTAATAAGGGGTCATGAATCCTGGCCTCCAGAGTCTGAAACGCGACGGTGGCGATATCTCGGCTGGGTTGATGAATCGTCGTTAATGAAACGGCAACCAAAGTTGCATATCGTACGTCGTCGAATCCAATCAGCCGCAGGTCATTTGGGACAGAAATGCCTACTTGGCCAAGTGTCTTGAGCAATCTGGCGGCGGTGTAGTCGTTCGCACATATGATGGCTTCTATCCCGCGGCCAAAAACCGACTTGAGAATGACCTGCGAGTCGGTGGGATCGCATTCAATTCTCAAATCGCGAGGGAGAGGTATGCCTCGTAAGAAAAACGCATCCCGAATTCCCGCGACCCTCGCGTCAACCGAACTAGCAGCCCCCGGTTCGACCAGGAGTCTCAATTCACGGCACCCCAGACGAATAAAGTGGTCGGCAGCTAGAAAGCCTGCCTGCACATTATCTAATGCAATAAGGTCGTGATTGCTTCGTATCGGAAAGCGAGTAATGTCCCGATCGAGCAGCACCACCGGAATACCAGACTGCTGGAGCGAGTCGAGCAACCGCCGGTTCACTTGCTCGCAATCCTCCAGATGTTCGAATGGTGCAAAGAATACGCCTCTTACTCCCCGCTCGATAAATTGCTGGCATGCTTCTTCGGCTAGCTTCTCATCGAGGGTCCTATCTTGAAGAGGATGCGCCGATCGGCCCCAGAGGAGACCGTAATTGCGCATTCTTGCGATCGCACCAATCTCGCCGCAAATTAGATCGAGAACTTCCGTCGATCCCCGTCCTGGCACAAGCAGACCGATAATGGGCGTCTCGTTGGATTTCGCCTGCGCTCGTACGAAGGAGCCGGATCCCGCGCGCCGTTCCACCAGTCCCTCATTTTGAAGACTTTGCAGGGCACGGCCAACAGTAGGCCGCGAAACACCGAATCGTTCCACCAATTGTGCTTCACTCGGAAGGCGACCGGCAACACCGTACACCCCCGTCGCGATTTCAGTCCGTAATTCCTCAGAGATTTGGCGATGCTTTTGCATTTTTAGTAACCTGTGCTGTCAAGTTGCTCAAATGTAATGACAGGATTATGCACAAGTTGCAAGCGTTCTGCTAGTCGCAATGTTGACAGGTTTGAATATATTTGGGTTCGTGATTCGGATTGATTGCAACCTCAATGCTCGCACAGGCTCCTTCCCATGTTAAGCCGACTTCTACTTTGGTCTCTCATTTCTGCTTTGGCGGGATTCCTATTCGGGTTTGACACCGTCGTGATTTCCGGCGCAGAAAAAACGATTCAAGCCGTGTGGGGTCTCAGCGACGAACTGCATGGCTTAGCCATGGGCGCAGCACTTTGGGGAACTGTGTTGGGGGCATTGCTAGGAGGTTATCCGACCGAAAAAATCGGGCGCAAGAAAACGTTGATTGCGATTGGTTTACTGTATTTTGCTTCAGCCGTTTGGTCGGGACTAGCCACCGACGTCTATTCATTCATTGTCGCGAGATTCATCGGAGGAATTGGAGTCGGTGTCTCGACCATTGCCGCACCCTTGTACATCTCTGAGATCGCTCCTGCCCGATTGCGTGGACGCCTTGCCGGTATGTTCCAGTTCAACATCGTCTTTGGAATCCTCGCTGCGTTTCTCTCGAACGCACTGTTGGCCGGAACCAGCGAACACGACTGGCGTTGGATGCTCGGAGTTGAAGCATTTCCGGCGTTGATTTACACTGTACTCTGTTTCGTCATTCCAGAGAGTCCTCGGTGGTTGATTGGTCACGCTGGAAACGCTGAGGAAGGCTTAAGAGTTTTGATGATGATCAACCCTGGTCGTTCCGCAGATGTCCTTCAGGACGAAGCGGACGTCATCGCGGCTTCTTACGCCAGCCATTCGAAATCGTCGCGATTTTGGACCAAGAGACTTAGGCTTCCGATTCTTTTGGCGTTCCTGATTGCGTTCTTCAATCAAATGTCAGGTATCAACGCCATTCTTTACTTTGCCCCACGCATCTTCGAGCTGACTGGACTGGGCTCGCGAGCCGCACTGTTGCAGTCGGTTGGTATCGGCATTACGAATCTCGTTTTTACATTCATCGGACTTTGGCTAATTGACCGGCTTGGACGGCGCACATTGCTTTACATTGGCTCCCTTGGATACATCGCATCGCTAGGGCTCTGTTCTTGGGCGTTCTTCACCGAGTACTACGCGATTGTACCGGCCTGCATTTTCACCTTCATCGCGGCACACGCAATCGGCCAGGGCGCGGTCATCTGGGTTTTCATTTCAGAGATTTTCCCTAATCAGCATCGAGCAGCCGGTCAAACTCTGGGTAGCTTTACACACTGGATTTTCGCAGCGGCGCTGACGACGTTCTTTCCGGCGATGGTCACGGCGTTCTCACCGGGATATGTATTCCTATTCTTCTGCGGCATGATGGTGTTGCAATTGATCTGGGTATGGCTGATGGTGCCCGAGACGAAAGGGGTTCCGTTGGAGGCGATCCAGAAGCAATTGGGGATCGAGCTATGAAAACGGTTCCAGTCATCGTCGGCCTGGGTGAAGTGCTTTGGGATGTGTTTCCTGACGGTCCTAGATTCGGCGGAGCACCGGCTAATTTTACCTGCTGCGCTGCAGAGCTCGGTCAATGCCAAGTTGACGTCGCGATAGTTAGCGCCGTTGGGAATGATGAGCTTGGTCGACTCGCGATTGCCGAGTTGAATGACCATCAGGTGAATAGCACCGAGGTCGCACGACTTAACTATCCGACCGGTCAAGTGGATGTAAAGCTCGACGAGCACGGCCAAGCAAGTTATCAGTTTGCTACGAATACGGCTTGGGATCACTTGGCTTGGACCAAGGAACTAGAATCGCTCGCAAACCGAACCAACGTGGTATGCTTTGGCACCTTAGCCCAGCGAAGTAACCAGTCGCAGAGTACCATTCGACATTTTATCGCGAGCACTCCGCCTTCCTGTTTGCGAATATTGGACATCAATCTGCGCTGGCCGTACTGGAATGAAGACGTCATCCTGCAGTCTTTGGCGATGGCCAACGCTTTAAAACTGAACGAGTCCGAACTACATGCGATCACAAGTTTGCTTCAGATTCGGGGGAGCGAAGAAGCAGTTTTAACTCAAATCATGGAGCGATATTCACTTAAAGTCATTGCCCTAACGCGAGGTGCGAACGGCTCGCTACTTTTGCGAGATTCCGGTGAGCAGAGTGATCTCGCTGGCCAATCAGTTGATATCGTCGATACCGTTGGTGTCGGCGATGCATTTACTGCAGCGATTGCTCTCGGAATTCTTAGCGGTCTTTCGCTGAAGGCAATTCATCTTTGGGCAAATGACGTGGCGGCATTTGTTTGTACTCAAGCTGGTGCCACGCCGCATTTACCTGCGCGTCTAAGATTGCAATACTAGTCCAAACTATAGTCAAACACATTCAGGATACTTGTCATGATTTCACGAATCGGGTTCTGCTTCTTGTCTCTGTTGATTGCTAGTACGTCTGCACGCGGGCAGGACATTGTCGTTGCGGATTTCGAGTCCAGCACGTATGGCAACTGGACGGTCCAAGGGGAGGCATTTGGCCTCGGGCCAACCGATGGTCACAAGCTGCAAGTATCTGGTTATCTGGGTAGTCGGCTCGTCAATTCCTACGCCAGTGGCGATTCAGCGACCGGAATGATTGCCTCACCGCCGATTGAGATCAACCGGCGATTTTTATCGTTCTTGATTGGCGGTGGACGCCATGAGGGAGAAACTGGTTTGGAATTGATTGTCGACGGAACGTTGGTCCGATCCGCTACTGGCGCGAATTCTGGCGAGCTTCGCTGGGAGTCATGGGATATTAGCGCGTTTCGCGGAAAGCAGGCCACGATCCGGATTTTCGATCGTGCAAAGGGGGAATGGGGGCACATCAACATCGACCAAATACTATTGACCGATAAGCAACGAACTGGAACTGGACTATGGAGGATCGATGAATATCGACGCGCGAAGGAGTATTACCGCGAGCGCTTTCGGCCGGCATACCATTTCACACCCGAACTCAACTGGATGAACGATCCCAATGGTCTGGTCTACTTCGCTGGGGAATATCACCTCTTCTATCAACACAACCCACTTGGAAACGAATGGGGGCACATGAGCTGGGGACACGCTATCAGCAAAGATCTACTGCATTGGGAGCATTTGCCAATAGCGTTGCAGGAAGAGTATAGCCTTATGAACTTCTCGGGGAGTGCTGTCGTTGACACACGCAATTCGAGTGGATTCGCTACTGCAGATCGTTCGCCATTGGTTGCAGTTTTTACGGGACACAGCCAAGATCGTCAGACGCAGGACCTCGCATTCAGCAACGACCTTGGTCGTACCTGGACAAGGTACGCAGGGAATCCAGTGCTGGATGTCGGCGAGAAGGACTTCCGGGACCCAAAAGTGTTCTGGTATGAACCGACTAAGCGCTG
>JANMNK010000540.1:0-11454 GCA_031373875.1 Pirellulaceae bacterium
AACAGTGGCGGTGTGGGATGCATCGGGTTCCTTTCGATCCGTAAAATATATGGCCACCGTCCCCACTACTTGTTTATTCGATAGAACGATCGGCGTGGACCAGCAGGCGCGCAGTCCGTATTGTAAAGGTATGTGCTGAACACCATCCCAAAGCGGGTCTGAGGCGATGTCGGCCACAATAACTGGTTCCCCGCGATATGCCGCCGTCCCACACGAGCCCATTTTGGGTCCGATCTTTCTGCCGTCGACCTCTTGGCAATATTCGATCGGCAATGAAGGCGCCACTTTTGTAACGAGCGTTTGATTTTCTTGATTCAAAAGCAATATGGAACAAAGTGCATCGGGATCCATTTTCTCGACGTACTGTGCGGTTTGCAGCAAGACCTCATCGAGCGTTGCGCCTCGTGCCAATAACTCAAGAACCGCTTTTTCCGCTTCGTTACGAGTGTCGTTGCGGAGTCGTTCTGTAACGTCCTCTGCGAGTACCACTTCGGCCTGCCGTCCGTCGAACTCGATAACGTGCGACCGAATGGCAACGTGAATTATTTTTCCGGACTTCAAGCGATGACGCCAAACACCTGACTGATCGAACCCGTTTGATATCTTCTGGATGTTATTGAGCAACCGAGGCACATCTTCTGAAGGTCGAATGTCCTTTATCGTCATCTCCAAAAATTCGGCGCGCGAGTAGCCATAGTGAGCCAAGGCTGCGTTGTTGACAGCAAGAAAACGGAGCGACTCCAAATCGTAAACCCACATCGGTTGTGGATTCGCTTTGAACAAATCTCGGTACCGACTTTCGCTGGCTTTGAGTTGTTCCTCGGCCAATTTGCGATCGGTGATGTCTACCAAAGTACCGTCCAACCGAAGTCTATTACCTTGTGCGTCGGTAACGAATTTTGCCCGGTCGTGAACCCAGCGAAGGGTGCCATCAGGACGCATAATGCGATAAGTCTGGTCGAACCAACCATTGTCTGAAAGGAATTGAAAGCTTTGATTGACCGAATGCTGATCTTCGGGGTGGATCAGTTCGATCCATTTTACTGGATTGGAGTAAAACTCATTGGGATCGATGCCATACAATTCACGAGCATATTGATTGATAAAGTAAATTTGATCTCCCACAGGCGACGCCGAGTACACGACTTCTTCGATCGAATTAAGAATGCCGTCCAGTCGTGATCGGCTGTCTGCCAACTCCCGTTCCGAAATTTTTGAACTGGTAATATCGAATACGACGGCAAAGATACCTTCGACTGTTCCGTCCGATCTGAATCGCGGAATGTATCGAATATCGAACCACATTGTCGAACCATCGGGACGTACACCTTCGGTTTGATAATTCACAACATTACCGGAATAGGCTGCGTTGATCTTGGGTAAGGCTTCAGCAAATTCCTCGGGCTTGAATAACTGTGAAAGTGGCATGCCCACCAATTGACTTACAGGCAATTGAAAAAATTGTTCGCAATGTTGGTTTACTAGTTGGATCGTTTGCTTATTGTCGAGATATCCAATCAACCCTGGAACCGAGTCAATAAACTGTTTCAGCATGTTAAGATTTTCTGACATCTCAAGCGAGCTTAGCTTTTCACGCGTGATGTCACGTGTAATTCCCAAGGACCCAATGATTTCGCCTTGCGGATTTTTGTAAGGTATTCCATGAGACCCGAGCCATCGCTTTGCGCCTTTTAATCCGATGATTGAAAACTCGCATTGTGCTTCCTCGCCTGCAAAGTTTTTTTCAAGCATCTCTTCATATTTTTCGCGATATTCGGAATCTATTAAATCGCCGATTTTTGCGCCGCATACTTGAGCAATTGATTCCGCTTCGATCATTGCCAAGCCCGCAGGATTCATGTCGAGCAATCGGCCCTCACGCGAGACGAGCTTGACGCAGGCGGGGATCAGATTGAGGATCGCTCGGAATCGCTCGTCTGCTTGCTTTCGTGCAATCTCAGCTTCCTTTTTAGAACTTACGTCTCGTTGGATTCCCAAGTATCCGGATAATTTTTCATGCTCATCGCGCAAAGGAACGACGAGTAACGAGTTCCAAAACGGAGCGCCGTCTTTGCGGTAATTCAGCAGCTCTCCATCAAAACTATCGCCCGAGTCTAAAGCCTGACGCAATTGGCTTAGCGTTTCCGAATCTGTTTTGGGGCCTTGCAGGACATTGCAATTCTTGTCGACCAATTCGTCGACAGAGTATCCTGTCAGTTTGCAGAATCCTTCGTTGACAAAAGAAATTTTGCGATCGATACCTGTCAGGATGACTCCGGTCGATATTCTTTGAAGCGCGTTTTCGAGCATTCGATGACTATTGGTCGCTTTTAGTTGAGAGTGATGAAGCATGTTAATCAACCAACCCAACATGACGAGCGTGGTCATGTATGCCCAAATCATCAGCATTTCTTCTCCTTGCATTGTATTACCAATGGGAAGGTTTCCACCAAACGTGCCGATGGCCGCGGCAATCGAAATTAGAATCATGGCAACCGGCGTTCCGATGGTCCCGAAACGCATTACGCCCCACGCGCCCAGGGCAAGCGGAATGAATGTCAATGAAGCCGATTGCTGATTGTAAATTCGATGAAGATAAAATACGCCCCAAGTAATCCCAAGTGTAAGAATGCTCCACGCAATAGCTTCGCTTGCACGACTTTGCAAAGCGATAATGGATTGACGGTTGATAACAAATAACAATGGCGCAACTATTAGTACGCCGAGGTAATCTCCACTAAACCAGATCAACCAAACCCAGGCGATCTGGTCATTTAGCAAGCCGCAGATACGTAAGCTGCTCACGCCAGCAATGGACGTAACGAGCATTCCGGGTATCGTAGCCACGACGAGTACGGCCAAGTCGCGCGGTCTCTCAATTGCTAATTGAAATCGCATCTTCCGTAAAAGTAGGACTGTTAATAATGGGCCTGCGGTATTTCCCAATGCGCCCAAGAATGAGAACAGTAATGTACCGCCCGAAGCCAAATTGAGTGAAAATGATCCGATGAAAACGCCAAGCCAAATGGAATATCCCCAACGATAAATGCCTGCTACTGCGATCCCGCTAGGAAACCAAAGTAGCGTGACTATACCTTGGAAAGCGGGGAACATTAAGCCAAAGCGTCCTGCCAGAAAGTACGCGATGGCGATTACTGCTATTCGAAGTGCTAACATAGGCCCTACCCACTCACGGCAAATGATCTAAGCGACGGATATCGCTTCAGATTTTTCGAAAACCAGCGATCAACACGAGCGGGCAAAAACAGCCCCACTCAATGATATCAATTCCCGTATTTAGGTAGGTAACTTACAGTATGTGCAAAGGCCGTGTCAAAAGAGATTCGACTTTGGCTATCAAACCGGCACAAACTGCGAAGGGGCATTGGACCTAATGTTTTCCTGGCGCTCAATGAAAGAACGAGAGGCTTGAAACAAGAAAAGAAGCTGCGAAATGCAAGAAATCGCGTCAACGCGTGAGGAGCTCCTCCAGATTTTTTTCGAGCACGCTTTACGGAATGCATCCGTCTTGGGACAAAACTTAATTCGTTGTTCTTTCCGATTCATCACGGAATTTGGCGAGCCAGGTTGCGCACCACGAGGAATGGAACTTGTTAAGTCGAGCTTCTAATCGCTCAATGCGTGACGAAACGCTTCGTAGATCGTCTGGACGGTCTGGGTGATTGGTTGTGTGGTACCAAAATCTTCGCCCCAACCGGGCAAAAGCAAGAAGACTAAAGTGAACCCAATCATCATCGGAAAGATCAGCACAGGATCAGCTCGTCTGCCGGTCGATCCAAATAGCTGCATCCAAACATTTCCCTGCTTCGTCGAATAGCGCGTTTTGTCATGTAAACGACGAACCACTACGACATTGCGCGAATCATCGAAGGCGGCTTGATCCACACATTCGACTTCCCACTCTTCGCCGCGATACTGGAGTCGATAGTTTTTCCCCAAGTGAATTTTATCCGACTTGCTCTTGGGAATCACAAAACTAAATTCGATGCGGGACAACGACAACACTTCGATCTTCAACTCGGAAAACCAAAAGAGCAATTTGCCCTTCGACATCTCGATTGGAACCACGCAGTGATACGAATTGGTGACGTCGCAGTTTGTTGACATGATTTGCTAGTTCGCGAGTTAGTTGGGTCCGTAATGGCCAGCATTAGTAAACATGCATTAAAAAACCCATAGATGCGCAAAAAAAACGTTGCAATTCGTTAACCCGGTGCTGATCTCCACAAGAGGCCGCGTAGATTGCGCGAACTTTGTCGCCTGGGGCGATCAGTGCATTTGCGGGCTTTGTTCTCGAAGTGACAATTCGTCTGGATGTAATGAATACAACATCCCGATGGTCAATACGCTGGACTCTCTAAACTTCGTATTCCATCGGTATGCAAAATCGAACGCAAACCGCGTCATTGTCTTACCAAATCAAGCATTTTCAATGTTCAAACACTTCAGTTGCATCACGTCGGCAATCGCATTCTTGATTGGAATAGCCCCCGTTGTCGACTGTCGGGCCCAAGTCCCAGGTATCTGCAACGTTGCTCCGCTGCCGGAAACGGACACCAGTCGACAATCGATCGTGCGGGGCGCGCTTGGAATTCGCACAACCGGTTTTCCCTCACAAGCTAATGCCGCGCGTAATGCCACAAGTAGTTCGGCGCAGCCCAGTGCTTTCAAACTGACGGCGTTTCAGGATTTGCTATCAGACGCCGACGAGACCGATTCGTTATTGCTTCCAAAGAAAACGAATGATGAGCCAGACCCGCTTGCTGACCTTGGGCCAGATTTGAAACGAGAGCAAGATCGCCAAAATGCAAAATCGGAAGTTCCGGATAATGGCGGCAATGCCTCACTAGACCCACATCTCGAGGTTTACGCGAACTCACTTTATCCGTCGGCAGCGGAATGCGGCAAATGCCATCAAAAGATCTACGACGAATGGCGAGTATCAGGACATGCCTATGCTGCCATCTCGCCGATGTTCCAGCGATTCGAACAATCCGTCCATGATCTGACGCGTGGAACGGCGGGAACTTTCTGCATGCGGTGCCATGGGCCAATTGCCACGACGATGAACTACCCTCGGGAAGCGTCGCCATTCGAAGGGCCATTGGTTTACCGCGAAGGAGTCACGTGTGTTGTTTGCCATCGCGTGGTTGAGCAGTACGGCAGAGTGAATGGAGAACGTCGAGTCGAACCCGGTGGATTGACAGATCCCATCGTGGGCAACAACGGCGGCGACGGGATAGCGCGCGCTATTGCCAATGCTGATCATTACAAAGTAACGACCGATCCGAACGATAAACGGCCATTGCAAAAGATTCACCGTCAAGCGATTCGCTTTGAGCAGCTTGGCGATAGTACTTACTGCGCGAGTTGCCACCAAGTTGTCGTTCAACCAGGGGTTGCACTCGAAGTTGTATACATGCAGTATCGTTCGGGGCCTGCATGCAAGAAAGGCGTTTCCTGCCAAGACTGCCATATGGGAGTGGTTCCTGGAAAACCTGCAGGGTACTCGGCCGCACCTGCTGCGGAAATATCGGACAAGACCGTTGTTCCTCTTCGTAAGCATTCCAATCACACGTTTTACGGTCCGGGCTACTCGTTAGCCCATCCCGGTCTGTTCCCTCACAACCCTAAGTCGTTGCGTTGGACCGCCCAAGCATGGTTGGAATTCGATTGGCGTGCGGGGTGGGGGACAGAAGCATTCGAAACGAGCGTCGCTCAAGGACTCGTGCCCAACGTTTTTCCACCAGCCTGGCAATTAACCGATGATCGACGTGAAGCTCGTAAAATTGTTGATGCGAATCACCAAGCGATCGAAAATAAACGATCATCGAGCCAAGCCATTCTTGAAAATGGTAGCCAAATCGACGGCCCGTTTTTTCGCGACACGCCGTCGTGCGGCCCGGAACTTCGGTTTAATTACGTTGTGTCCAATACCAGCGAAGGTCATAACATGCCGAGCGGATCGCTGGGCGCGCAACCGCAACTTTGGCTTAACGTGGTCTTGATCGGTCCGCAAGGTCAGCGCATCTGGGAATCGGGCCACTTGGATTCCTACGGCGACTTGGCAGACAACCATTCGGCTGACGTAACACAAGGTCGCATGTCTCCCGACCTTCAACTATTTAACATGCAAAGTCGCTTCTTGATCAACAATGTAAAGGGTACCGATCGCGAGATGTATTTGCCGTTCCCAGTCGATCTTGATCCCCTGCCCTATCTTCGTCCGGGTGCCGTGCCTTTCTCGGTATTGAATCACCCTCCCGGAGCCAGGATGGAGCTTCGATCGATTGCACCTCTGGATCATCGCCGAGTCAAGTACTCCGTTCCCGCTAAGCTCATTCAGCAACCCGGAGTCTACCGACTTTCCGTTCGTTTGCGAAGTCGTGTGGAGCCGCCCTATTTCGCTCGATTCGTCGGCGCAACTCCCGAAATGTTGCGTCGATTAAACGAAGGCATCATCGACGTGCACACTTACTCGACCGAGTTCGTCGTTCACTGACAACTGTGCACTTCGCATTATTCACACTTAAGGGCAATCGTTGGAAGCAAAACATGTAGTTCAATAAAGTAAGCAAACGAATCGGTTAGTCCTGTGCTTCAGCGCGGGGAATTAAAAAGTGAAATCGGGTACTCAAGTCAAACCCGATTGATTGCAATTCGAATAAGAATACAGGCCCCAAACAGAGACGAATCATTAACCTGCAGAAAGCCAACAGTTTACGAGCTTGAATTCCACGACTCGATTCGTATGAGAAAAGTTGTAGTCTATTTCGTTATCGGAATGTGCGTCATGATATTGCTTGACGTAGGACGCTCAACGTGCGCCCTTGCACAAACGCCAACCGAGCCGAACCGACAGCCGAAGGCAGTTGAACTGTTGCCAGCCATCAATAGCTCGCCAAGAGACTCGACTGGCAAATTCACGCCTAGAATAATCGGTTTTCGAACTGCATCGACAACCAAGGCTCAAGAACCTAAAGCAGGCGAAACGAAAACGGAAGACCTTCCGAAATCCGACGAAGGCGAGTTCGTTCCTGTCCAACCCAAGAAATCTGTTGATCTGCCGCCGCTGCCGCCCGCAGAACGCGTCGTTCCATTGCCGATTGTGCCAGCCGAAAAAGGAATGCAAAGTTTTCTACCTGAGGAAACTTCTGATGAGCTGATTCCAAATCCCAATAAGCCGCCGGCGTATGTGCCGCCTCCACGAAACGCCACACCGGGATTGTCGTCGGAAAACCCCATGCTCCAGCCGTGGCGGATACCGATCGAAAGGATGCAAACACCAAATTTTGCAAACCCCAACGCCATGCCAGTTGTGCCGTCGTCTGCCAGTGAGCCAGACTTTATCCCGGGCGTCGCACAACCGCGAGATGAGTTGACGCTCTATCATTTACCTGCGACGGACAATCGCGCGACGCATGTCCCTGCATCTTTCAATGACTTCCAACAGACTCCTCTGCCGGGTGAATTGGCTGATCCTGTTCAAGAAGGGCAAGCCTATTATGGAAAAACCGCCGTACCAACCCAGCGGCCTTGGTTAGAACTGTGGCGACCGTTTTACGCGCCGGGGCAGTTTTCCCAAGCGATCCCGTTTCCATCGGCAGTCAATCCTCTGACGCCATCGTTCTTGGTTTACGGAGACTATCGCGCGGGCGTCGGTGTACATCGAAACAACGGTCAGCATGTACGTAGCTTGGCCAATCGACTTAATCTTGATATGGATCTCAGACTGACCGGTACCGAACGATTTCACGCATTCATGGGACCCTTGGATCACAATGGTCGATTCACCCGATTGGACTTCAGCGACCAACTGAACTTCGAAGCTGAGTTGGACGGTCAAGTTGACACGGCATTCTTCGAAGGAGATCTAGGAGCAATCCTTGGGGGCATCAACAATCGAGATGCTAGCTTCGATTTACCGTTCACGTTTGGTTTGATTCCACTGACTTATCAAAACGGAATTTGGATGGAAGATGCAATTGCGGGCCTTGCCTTTGGTTTTCCATGGAAACACAGTCTGCCGCTTAACTGGTCCAATTTTGACGCGACATTCTTTGCGGGTTTCAATCAGGTGACGTCGCCAGCCTTTGCAAACAATAACAACGATGCGCGAATGTTCGGTACGGCTTGGTTCATCGATGCGTATCAAGGGTATATCGAGGCCGATTATGCCTACATACACGATGTGGCCAACCTCGAGCGTTCGTACCACAACATGGGGCTTGGCTATACGCGGCGATATTTCGATCGTGTTTCCAATTCCATGCGGCTTATCATCAATTCCGGTCAAAATGGACCGGTCGAAGATCGCACGGCGGATGGGCTACTATTGCTTAGCGAGAACTCACTCATCACGTCGATGCCCAGCACTGTTGTTCCCTACTGGAATTTCTTTTATGGAAACGGGTCACCTCAATCGGCCGCGCGTGCGGTTAACTCAGGTGGTGTTCTTCGAAATACCGGTATCAATTTCGAAACCGATGCCTTGACGGGGTACCCAACACTGAGCGCGACCGGGTCCAACACCTACGGGATGGCTTTGGGGCTTAACTTGCTCACGTCCGATTTTCGCAGGCAGATGGTGTTCGAGTTTGCAGCGTTGGATCGTTACGGAGCCGACACTTCATTCACGCCCGCCGGCGCGCAGTACGCGTTGGGAACGAGGTTCCAGCAAGCTATCACCAACTGGACCTTGTTCCGAGTTGATTTGATGGCAGGTATGCTCGACGACGCGCCCGATATCTATGGCTCGAGATTTGAATTCCGCTGGAAATTCTAAAACTGTTGGATACCCATAAACCAAGAGTTACGCCAATTGGCGATTTATTAAAGCCGTACAGCCGAATCGAATTCGTTGGGCGCGACGCAAACACCAAGGGAGGATTCGAGCTTGCGGCATTGCCGAAGTTCGATGGTTTTGCATAGCGACTTGAGATTCGATACGGCTGTATTTGAGTTGGCTAAATTTGATAAAGGCGACGTGCTTAGCTGTTTACTTGAGACGATTCGACAACGTTCGCTGCGCCTTCGCCGTTCTGCTCTTCTTCGGCAAAGAACTTGGGATCGATGTAGTCGACAAAGCTGGTCAGAGCCTTGTTCCGTCCGGGTGCCTGCAATTTACGGACGGCTTTGCTTTCGATTTGTCGAACGCGTTCGCGAGTAACCGAGAAGATCCTACCGACTTCTTCGAGCGTATATGCATAGCCATCTGCCAGACCGTAACGAAGGCGAAGGATTTCACGCTCGCGGTAGTTGAGGGTCTGCATCGCTTCGTTGATGTGGAACTTCAGCGACTCTTGGTTGGTTTCGTACAATGGATCGTCATCGCGATAATCTTCGAGAAACTCGCCGAAGTAGCTGTCTTCGTGATCGCCGACTGGTTGGTCAAGCGACAAAGGCTGACGAGCCATCTTGATAACGACGCGTGCATCTTCGATTGATAGTCCTGCGCGTTCGGCTGTTTCTTCGATCGAAGGCTCGCGACCAAACTCTTGGATGAGATCGCGAGTGACTTGACGAACTTTGCTCATCGTGTCGATCATGTGAACGGGCACGCGAATCGTACGGCTTTGGTCGGCAATCGCTCGGGTGATTGCTTGGCGAATCCACCAAGTAGCATAAGTAGAAAACTTAAAACCTCGGGCGTACTCGAATTTGTCGACCGCTCGCATGAGGCCGGTGTTGCCTTCTTGGATCAGATCCAGGAAGCTCAACCCTCGATTGCGGTATTTCTTGGCGATTGAAACAACCAGACGGAGATTGCTTGCAGATAGCTCGCGTTTCGCTTGGTCATATTGAATCGAGTGCATTTCTGTGCGTTCGACTCGGCGATTTAGCGTGGCTGGGCTTTCGTAAGTGATTCGCATCAGATAACGCAACTCTTCCTTCAGCTTCTCAACCGTCGGTGCGTCGACGTTTGGGTTTAGCGAAGCGACGGCCAATTGCGCCTTGATGATTTTCATGCGAATGGCAATCGTCTCGAGCTTTTCAAAAAGCGGTTCAAGTCGATTGGTACGAAGGTTCATTTCCTCGATCAATCGAACGGCTTTATTTCGCCGACGGGTGAGGCGAATCCATGCTTCTTTTCGCGTTTTTGCATCGTACTTCTTGCTGATCGCGACGAAGAAATCGCCGTGATTGCGCAGTAACAAGTGGCGAAGCGTCTTCACGTTTGGTCCGATTCGACGCATCGTCGCTTTCTTTTCGGCGGCGTTCGTCACACTGACTTCGATTGTTCGATCTAATCGCAGTTTGCCATCGCGGACTTGCTCCAACAACTTCGTTGCGCCCTGCAACATAAAGTCTGTGGCCAACATCCAGTTGCGATAATGGGTGCGAGCGCACTCGATCTTCTTTGCTGCTTCGACTTCTTGAAGCCGATTGAGCAATGGGATCTCTCCCATTTGCATCAAGTACATGCGTACGGGATCATCTGTGCTGTTGTCGCTGCTGGATTCTTCGACGACTTCTTGTTCGTCCGACCACTCGTCGTCGAATTCTTCTTCTTCATCTTCGTCTTCGACGTCATCGAGGTCCACTATATCCGCATCTGCGTTGCGACGTCCGGCAATTCCCCGCCCAGCAACTTCCAATCCTGCATCGAATTCCAGCTCAACGCCTGAGCCGTCAAAATCGTCGTCATTGACATAATCGCTTCGAGTTTTCTTTTTCATTGGTGCCTCTGCTTGTCGTGGGAAACTGGACGTTTGACGCTCCCCAGCGTTTTTAATTCCAGTCGGGACGCAAGCATTTCTGAGCAGTCCAAATGCCATCTCGTTTCGAAGGGGTGGGAAACAGATTCTAACTGCATGTGACTACTCAACTTACGTTCGACGTTTTCTGTTTCGGGTCGATTTGCATGATGTAAAAGTGCAACATGGTTGCGTGCCTTTTTCAACAGACTTGATGACTTAACGAAACATTGCGAAGCGATTTTCACTGAATGATTGTTCTCCCGTGAGCTAAATTTTCCGTGAGCCGATTGCATATGTTGCTTGGCGTGATTATCAATTGGTCGAAACTGAATACTGCCCGTCTAACTTTGTCACCCATTTTCACTGACCTGTTTGAACGGCCAAAGTGATCTTTATCCTGTGTTGAAACTGAAGCCTTCTAAAATCGACAACAGCGTTGTGACCGATCCCGAATTTGACGACAGACGACTGCTTAAAAGGTGGCTGCGGCGGTTTCGTTTTCTGCTTGAAACAACCATCGTATGCTCGGTTATCGCCGTGTGGTTGGCTCGCGTTCATCCAATCTTCGATTTGGTAACACATGCTTCCTTCCATCTTTTGCTGCTGTCGGGAATCTGCGCTGCGTATTCGGTTTT
Organism: Pirellulaceae bacterium; assembly: GCA_031373875.1. Lineage (GTDB taxonomy): Bacteria > Planctomycetota > Planctomycetia > Pirellulales > Pirellulaceae > JANMGV01. The sequence goes on from JANMNK010000540.1 coordinate 11,357, forward strand.
TGAGTTAGTCCGCTACCGTCGCCAGAAGAATGATCGTCCTATGAGAATTTTAAGAGGTTCGCTGCTTCTGGCCAGTTTTTTCTATTTTTCGCTGTTAG
>JANMNK010000575.1:0-2548 GCA_031373875.1 Pirellulaceae bacterium
CCGGCGTTTCCATGCGCGATAAGAACCACGGCGCGAGGATTATCGGCTGGGCAATACCATCCATGTAACTTTGTATTATCCTCGGCAGCGAACAATACATCCTGAAACTTCAAGTCCGTCGGATTCCAATCGCCGTTTGGAAACTTCGATGGCAAAAAGAGCAGAAGCTCGTCGATCGAACGGACCTTCTTTTCGTTCTGCGGATCGGTTGCCAAAATCTCCTGTCCATTGCAGTAAGGCAACGCGACAATTGCGAAAACGCAGAGGCGCACAGTCTGAAACGCAAAGTCTATCGTGCGACCCATTATCTGCCCCCGTCCGTCTTAGTCAAAAGAATCTTTGCTTTCATCGAGTCGCCACCGATGTCATTTAACCAAACCCATATTCAAGAATCGGTTTCCCGGCCGCCGTCTACATATGCAAAACGACTTTTTAAGGAAGGTGGATATCTTTGGGTGATGTTTTTCGTATCGGCCTTGGTGTTTGAGTTCTGCGAGCACCATGTTGCTTCAGGCTATGCTCATTGACCCTCATATATCACATGCATTGAGCACTACAATCCGTTGGGAAGCTCGTTAAGCTGGCTAACTTCGTCTGCATTCAGCGCGCGATTGAAGATGGCTAAGTCGTCGAAGTCGCCCGTGTAGTAGATGCCCAACATGATGACCGCTGGCGAGTCATTCTCGGGCGTCGGCGATGACCAATCGAAATGCAGGGGCTGTTTAATGAACCCTTGCAATTTGCCATCCAAATAGAGCCGCGCCGTTGAAGTTTTCGCTCCCGCAGCGTTGATATTATCGAACGTGAAAACTACATGCGTCCATCGATCTCGCGAAAAAGGTGGTTTTTTGACTGTGACCATGGGGCGCTGGTCGATCGGAAATTCCTCCCACTTGATATCTGTCGGATTCCATTTCTTGTAATCCGAAAATACACCCAATCGAAAATCTCGCGGTAGCACTTGGTCAAAATCAACAAAGAACGCGGCGTTGTTCCATGCTTTGTCGGTGATCTGAATGGGGTCGCAATAGCCTGGAGCCAAGTCTTTATCGGGATCAAGCTTCATCCAAAACGAAACTGTTCCCGACCAATCAGGCTTGGGATGGAATTTGTTCGGGGCCGCTTTGTAAAAAAGAACCTGTTCTGATTTGGACTTAAAGCGAAGGCAATCGCCGTAACGGCCAGCAGCTTTAGCGATCGTCACTTCGGGGCAATGGTTGCCTTTTTGAACTTGTTTCCGAGCGACCGTGTCACCCGTGTAGATACTGCCATCGGCACCAGAAAAATTGGCGTCGGTGGTTCCATCAAATGAAGCATGGAATAGCAGCGAATCTGTCAAGGCATGTTTGTCTTGAGCAGACGACGAAACAGAAATGGCAAACCACACGAAGCACAGTGTAGCTGTTGTTAAAAATCGCATGGTAGGAAGCTTCTCCACAAAGCCATTTCGTCGGACAGTGATAATTTGAGTGAGTCAGGAATGCAGCAACTTGCCAAGTTTCACTGCGATCAGCGCTGTACACGAGCCGAACCGCCCGCAGCCAAAGCTTCGACTTCTGGTAGCTTGGCCATCGTGGTATCGCCTGGGAAAGTGGTAATCAGAGCGCCATGAGCCCAGCCTAGTCGCAAACATTCGTCGGCTGGTCTTCCGGCCAACATTCCGTAGATCATACCGGAAGCGAATCCATCTCCTCCTCCGATTCGGCAAACGACATCTAACTGGCAAGTCGGGCTGACAAATCGTTGTCCGTTGTACCACAAGACTGCCGCCCATGAGTGACGATTCGTCGATTGCACTTCGCGAAGCGTGGTGGCAACCAATTTCACGTTGGGAAATTTCTGAACGACGCGTTCGATCATTCCAAAGAACGATTCAGGATCAAGATCCGATTTGTGCTCGACGTCTTGCCCAGCGACGCCCAGTCCCTTTTGCAAGTCTTCTTCATTGCCAATGAGTACATCGCAATGGCTCGCAATGCGGCTGCACATTTCTTGCCCTTTGGCTTCGCTGCCAATGGTTTTCCAAAGCTTGGCTCGATAGTTCAAGTCGAACGAGGTGACGGCACCGACCGCTTTGGCGGCTTGCATTCCTTCGACAATCAATTCGGATGTCGTTGATGACAAGGCAGCGAAAATCCCTCCGGAGTGGAACCAACGCACGCCGCTTGCAAAGATAGATTTCCAATCAAAATCGCCCGGTTTTAGCATCGCCCCCGCTTCGTTCGCTCGATTGTAGAAAACGACGGGAGGTCGAACGCCTTGACCTCGATCGCTATAGACCGTGGCGATATTGGGACCGCGCACGCCATCGTGGTCATACATTTTGTAAAATGGCTTGACGCCCATTTCGCGTACGCGACCCTGGACCAATTCACCCAGCGGGTTATTGACCATCGCGGTCGCAATGCCCGTCTTCAAGCCGAAGCAATCGGACAAGTTCGCAGCGACGTTGTACTTGCCCCCAGAGACATGAATTTCAAATTGGCGAGCTTTGCGAAACGGAATGATTCCCGGATCTAATCGATGCACCAAAGCACCAATCGATAGG
>JANMNK010000583.1:0-1608 GCA_031373875.1 Pirellulaceae bacterium
AGAATTTTGCTGATGGCTCATGCGGAGTGCCTTTACTTGGGCGGAATGCGCCAGAAACAATAATTCAGGATTCACAACCATAATTGTCTGCTTGTTTCAGCGTCGATTGCATCAACGCGTCAAGCCTTTAATCGTCGCTTGCTTTCTGCCAGTGAAGTTTTACTGAGCATTAGCGTGCCTGTTACCAAACACGCTGCAACTACAACACTCGATAGTGAGCTTCTGGCTAAGAGTTGTCCAGGTGGGAATCTCACCTACTTGTCTTCAAACCATTTCCAGAACGCACGTGCACGGCATGGTTCTGTCGGATTTGGTAGACATTTTGTCGGTCAATCGAATGCGATCAGAAATGTCTACGACTTCTTTGCGTACAACAGGATACGTCCACATTGCGTACAGGCGTAACTTGAAACAACTCCCTCAGCGGGAATACTACCAGTCCAAAAAGATGGCGTCGCATCAAGTGAAGTATATGTCAATACGCTATCAACGGCTCGAAATTCGTTCACGCGATTACGATCAATGACTAAGATCTCTTGCATCTGTGAATCACACTCGGGACATGTGCGTTCTTTTTCGTTGGACATCTAATCCTCTAGTGGCTTTCGTTGTCGGTAAAAACAGAGGGAAACAGACGCGCTTTTGACACGATCATCGATGGCGGAATCGCAAAGCGAACCGCGAATCAATTTCGAGTGTAGCTACTGATCATTTCGACGCCTGTGGTTTTATTACACGTTGTATAGACTTAACGACCAAGCTACCCGCTTGCTGCAAGCGAGCATCCATTTCAAGTACCCGTGATCGGCAACTCGGATGTAGTGTTTTGTTCACCATGCTGTGAGCACTGCGGGTTCTCGAAGCCTTCATTAGCGTTGGAGCAAATCAACCCGGAATGGGAATCGGGAGACGTCGAGATTCCGCAGATTTTTATATTCAGTGCTTACCACCAGTATGGCCCTGCCAACTGTTTACTCCTTTGGTAATTGTGCCGCTGCAGACACGGCACCTTGAACCGCGATTACTACAGCAAGGACCGCTGCTGTAGTTGGAAAGATATCCATCCAATCAATAGCTTTCCCTCGCATATAGCCAATTCCAATGACGCATGCTTGGGTTGCGATTGCGAAGAGTATGCCGTAAATCGTCCACTTTATACGAATGGACTCTAGCGGCGTTTTGGCGATCTTCATCAATTACTCACTGGTACGAAAGAATCCATTTAAGTCCTGGGGTTGGAAGTGGGAGCCATTTGAAAAGAATCTGGCCACTCGGACACGTGATCAAGACAGCGATAACTGTCAGTCACAGTATTTCCAACTCCAAACTGAAAAGACAACAACAATGAAGATTCTCGCACTCGATCTTGGCAATATCAATACGAGGTGCTGCATTTTGATTCGAAAAACCGCAAACATTAGTTATTCTCGCTGCAATCGAACGAAATTACCTGGAGACTGCGTTCCAAAAACACAAGATCGACCTGGTCGTTATGGAAGATTGCTTCATTCAGTTGCCTCAACGATTTGGTTTTCAGATATCGCCTCGATGTTCTTCAAATTGTTGCGCCGCTTATAAATCGCCGGGGTGAGCGACCGACAAGCGTCT
>JANMNK010000589.1:0-2208 GCA_031373875.1 Pirellulaceae bacterium
GATCCCCATTCCGCCACGACCTAAGACACTTTCCAAAACGTAATCACCAAATCGGCATGGAAGGTTGGGGATCGATTTACTTGATGAATAGATCGTTCCGTCAGTAGAGAAATCGGTTGCTCTCGCTATGCCTATGACGTCGAGAGGTTCGCGAGCTTCATCTATTGTCGGATGAACCGTTTTTTCGAATGAATCAGTAGGTGGAGGCATGTCTTCGACTCGCAAGTCTTACGCTCACTCTATTTCGTTTGTTTGGAAACCCCCGGCAGTTACTATGCAAAAAAATCCATTTTAGCGATAGATGGACGGCGTATCTATCGAGCAACCAAGATTCGTGCCGAACAAACGTTCCACGATCATTTCATCGACTCAGATTCTCAACATAATCAATTCAGTGCCCCTGTTTCGGATCGAGTGAGATCGATAGCTAAGTAGCAATTTTCGCGGTCGTTGTGATATCAGTTAGTGAGTGTGCGTGGTCAAAATGATGACTGACTTCGCTTTATTCTCGCCCTTCATTCCTGTTATCTCGGCTTTTGCGCGATCAATTTGCTTTTATTTGGAAATGGCATGAAGAGTGCGAAGGTTCATATTCGCGTTGAGAAGTCTAGGAAATCCTTTGAATCGGAGAACCGTGTCATGCCGTTTTTTGCAATACGAGCGAAGTTTTTTACAATTGCGATGTTTGTAGGGCTAACCTCCGCACAAGCCGTTCAAGCTCAGTACCCGTGCAACCAAACCCTTGGGAGCAACTATGGCTACCAAGGTCCCTCGAACTACGGACAGCCTGGAATGTTTCCCGGTCAAAACAACAATTTTTCCTCGAACTACTATTCGCCGAACGTCTATTCGCCAAATAACTATTCTTCAATGCCGTCGATCAGCGTACCGTCAGCTTACACGCAGCAAATGGCGATTCCCAATCAAAGCTTCTACTCAAGCAGCGTCAACTACAGCAGTCCACACCATTCTCACCACAATTGGCACCCTGGTCACTATATGATGGGACACTACTAACTATTCGCCAAAAAGAATGAATCTGCGCTCGCCGTGAAGCTTATCTGTAGGCCATACGGTCCTAGCAACTGGGTCGAAGAATTCCGAGTTGCTATAAGGAAGATGAGCAAGCGTTTTATCAAAGTATCGCTGCAAAGTTAAGCCACTCATTAGGCGACCTTCACGATGTGAAACCGGCGTTAGGAATTCCACGAGCGGGCGCTCATCGGTATTAAGTTCGCTTGCGGCTCGGAGGGACCAATCTCCGGCATAGAGCGTATGAAGCATGGACGCCGTAGCCAAGTAATCGTCGTGATCCACTTTGGAACTGTTGAGCTGTGTGAGTCTTTTGTTTAGGTCGGAGACGTTGACTTCAATCTTCCGCTCGCTTCCGATGAGAGCAACGATTGGCTTCTTAGGTTCGAGATTTCCCCACCAAAGCGTTGTCGATGGAAAGACGCTCGCAAGGCTGTCGGCAATCATTTCAAATTCTCGTTCCCCGAGTTGATAGAGGGGGAGCCATTGACAAAAGATTCCTCCTGTTTTGAGACGCTGCCTAGCAAGCTGATAGTGTTCGACGGTGTATAAATAGCCCGTCTCGCTTTCCCACGGGACGAAGAGATCGGAAACGATAACATCGTACCGAGCATTGTCGGCAAGCATCGCATGGCGCGCGTCATCGATGAGGATTTTGACCTTCGGATGATCGACTACATTTTGGTTTTCAGTGGCAAGCAATCGCGCTGCCTCGACTACTTCTGGGATGAGTTCTGCGATTGTGATCGAATTGACTTCTGGATGCGAAATTGCACCACATGCAGTCAAACCAGTTCCCAGGCCCATGAAGAATACATCCGTTGGCTGTGGATGGAGCAGCAGCGGGATATGCGATTGCCGCGACTCGCGAGTCGCCGATTTCGTTTCGCCAAAACGGTAGTGCAAATTTTGGCGAATTTTGAGTGATCCCGTTTCGGGATTTTGCACCACATCAATGACGCCATAGGCTGACTGCCAACTACGAATATTGCATTCAGTTTTTTTGACTTGCGACGTTCTTGGCTCAAACGAGCCACCCCACACCAAGACGTTTATTCCCATAAACAGGGCGATCACGAATACCGCCAAGCGTTGCTGATTATTCTTCCAATGCTCGATCAAAGCAAAAACACAAAGCAACGAAGCGACAAGTACGAATGATTTCCAAAGACCGAG
>JANMNK010000599.1:0-1939 GCA_031373875.1 Pirellulaceae bacterium
GGACGCTTGCGCAGTGGATCCTCTATCCGTCAATCCAACCTATGACGGCATTTCTTCGGGAAGCCTTGGCGCTTGAAGCGAATTCAAAAAAATCACAACGAGGTCCTTGTCGTGACGAGAGAGACTATTAAAAGCCACACGAGAATCTTCTGACTCTCCACCGTGCCACTCGATGGCTTCTTCGATCGTACTGGCACGTCCGTCGTGCAAATAGGGACCAGAGTCACGCACACCCCAAAGCGGCGGCGTTTTCCATTCTCGTTGCATTGCGTCCCAACTCGTGGCATACGACAGATAAAAATCCATGTCGCTCGGATTGGCCTGAACGCGTGGGAATTGCGGCTTGTCAGGACGGCTGACCATGTAAGGACTTGGAAGGCTATCGCCAAAAATCGTTGACTGGTAATATCCGGCGCTGCTCGCGCCAATCCGGGCTCGCGGTGAAATTTTTATCCTCAAAGTTTCAGGTTTAAACGTCGAATTCAGGCTGAAACCTGTTGTAAGACCTATTGGGGAAGGGGATGGGCCTTGCAATCGTTCACCCATGTCATGCAGCAGCAAATCGCTGAAAAGACCAGTTGCAGGACGTATATCCGACACGTGACAATCAACACAGCCAACCGAATTAAAAATCCTTTCGCCAGCACGCGCGTGCCGGTACATTTCCGTATCGGATTTGTCTTCGAGCGGCCTTGGCATCGTAGAAATGTAACTTGATATCATTAATGCTTCGTCGGGCAATATGTCTATGCTCGGGTTGACGTACATGTGATCAGCGTGATCAGGTGTTTGAGCCAAGGACTCTTGGTTTAGTCCTAACTCGCCAGCACATGCGGACTCAACGAACGACAATAGCGATGATGATTGGCCTTGCCAACCAAATTTCCCCGCAACGCGACCCGTGATCTTCCCGCCTGACTTAGATGCTTGCTGTTCCGCTAGGATTGCAAGTTGCTGAGGGGCAATTTTGTTGATTAGCCCGAGCCCAAACAACGGCGGCGAATTGCGTTGACTCAAGTAAAAATCGATGTCAAGGTAACGGCCTGCGATGACCGGTTGCCGAGCGATCGCGCTACGTGTGCGTTGATCGGGGGCAAACCACTCGGGTTCGATACCGCCATCGACATGGGTCGCCAAGCGATCGCGAATCTCATCATAGCCGGGACGCGTCGAAAAATTGTGAACAATTGTGTTGTAGACTAAAACACCGCCAGGGGCTATGAAACCAGGAAATACCTGACGCAATCGAGCCGCAAATTTCTCGTGATCGCCATGGGGACGAACACGTGGATCCAGCGTGATCAGGATTACATTATGCTTAACGTCCGATCCACCACCAGACACGTGGCACTCGAGACATGACTTCGCATTGTATAGAGGCCCGAGTCCGTCACCGTTCGCAACGTCAAAAACTCTAGCATTACTTAGGCGACTTTCGCGGTGCGAGGCTTTGTTGACCTCAGGCGGATTAATTGACCACTCCCAAGTGTGCTCAAAGAGCTGGCGTCCCGTGTGCTTTTTCCGGTCCTTTATGGCATTTGCGATCTTATTGTTGTCGACAGCGATCGCTGCTTTGCTCTCAGCTTCGATGCCCGCTTCTTGTGCTGAGCTGCTTGAGAAGTGGAATGTCAAAGCTATCCCGCCAACTATAAAACCAATGGGCTGAATACTGGCGGAAAAGGCTCGGGACTTGAAAATGGTAAATCGCATGCCCACACCTTTTAGATATGCAGTAAGTTAGCGTTGCATTTGTTATGACTGTTTGAGATCCAACAATCAAGTGCATTCTTGATCGATTCACGCGAGGAACGTTCGCACCAACCTGTGGAAAGAGCTAGAAGCTGGTTTGTAGCTGTCCATTGTACGGAGGTTTAAGGTTGAATACGGAACGCGCCTGTAGGAACTCGGGATGGTTTGAAGTTCGGGACGGCGTTCGTGG
>JANMNK010000655.1:0-1533 GCA_031373875.1 Pirellulaceae bacterium
AGCGTCGGCAATCGTGATGCCTTCTGCAGCCGAAGCCAGCGCACGGTCCTTGAGCAACAATTGCTCAATCAAATCGCTTTTGCGGGTCTTAGTCGTAGGTAGGGCTTTTTTTAATTCCACGAATCAATCATCAAGCAATTGCTGTTACTTGCCGGGTTGCCAACGCGTCAATGATCGTAGCACGATCCCTCGCCTCCGTACAGTCTTTTTCTGAAGTGCTCCGTCCGGACTGGAATCCTTGAGATATCGAGCGATTGGGAATTAGGATCGCTAACTCAAACATATCAGGTCGCAACGGATGGCTCAAACGTCGACGTTCGAATGGAATCGAAGCGGATGTGCGGATTCTCCCGCTCCAATGTCTTGGCATCCCACTCGGATTGAAGCAAGACAGCATCGTGTCCAAAATGGTCGCGAACCAATTTTGCGGCGTACGGCAATTTGAGCTTTTTCTTGTCTTCGGCAGTCGCGTTGTACCATCGCGCCAATTTGAACGCACGCCAGCTTATCGATGTCTTGGCATTGTACTCCGACTCAAGGCGAAATCGCACAACGTCAAACTGCAACTCGCCGACTGCTGCAAGGATCATCTCACGACGAGTCGCGCTGGCGTCAAAGAAAACTTGAATCGCACCCTCCTCGACCAACTGCTCCAGCCCTCGATCGAATTGTTTTCGCCTCAGCGTGTCCGGGCAATCGAGAACTGCAAAGAACTCTGGCGAGAATTGCGGCAAGGGCTCAAAGGACAGAACCGAAGTTCCTTCGCATAGCGTGTCGCCAAGTCGGAATTCACCAGGACAGACAACGCCAATGATGTCCCCCGGAAAAGCTTCGTCCATCGTTTGACGGTCTTGGCCAAAGATACGAAGCGCGCGAGGAATCCGTAGCCGCTTGCCGGTGCGCGCGACAGTCACTTCCATATCCCTTTGAAACTTGCCCGTGCAGATTCTCATAAAGGCTACGCGATCGCGATGCCGTGGATCTAGGTTCGCTTGAATTTTGAAAATGAATCCAGCAAATTCCGGAAGACTCGCCGGCACTAAACCGATGTTGCTTTTTCGGTCCCCGGGCGGCGGGCACAGTTCAAGGAAACCTTGCAGGAAATGTTCGACACCAAAGTTCGTGAGTGCACTTCCAAAAAACACCGGCGTTTGTTCACCGCGTAGGAAGCGATCCGGATCAAGCGACGCTCCCGCCATCCGCACCAAATCAACTTCTTCGCGTGTGGTCTCGACTAAGTTACCGGAAAGCGTTTGTGAGATTCCGCCTTTGGACTTTGCCGTATCGTGTTTGTCCGCTTCGTCGGATGCAATCAATTCATCCCTGGTCTGAACCAACGCAGCAATCCGACGATCATCGACTCGTTCCTTGAACAAATGAATGGTGTCATCGATTAAATCAACAAAGCCGCGAAATTCACTGCCACTCCCAAGCGGCCAGTTTTGAGGCACCGATTCGATCGAGAACTTTTCCTCGATTTCGGCAATGATCTCCAAAGGCGACCGCCCTGGCCTGTCGACTTTGTTCACAAAT